>JAGLEK010000219.1 GCA_023145125.1 Bacteroidales bacterium
TTTACAATTCTGTATTTAGACTTTATAATTTAGACTGTTTTTGTTCGATTTGAAATCTCAAATAAATCGAATATTGAAAATTGTAAAATGTACATCAGATTCTAAATTGTACACACAGAATTGTAAATTGTAAATTATATGTCCGCAGCATGCGGACATATGTGATTCCTCGGGATCGTGTGCTCTTTCTTATTCATATTCGATCAAATGTCCTCTAACCCAGCTGCCTTCTTTTTTACGATAAAATTTATCAATCAGGATTCCATTATCATTCAATTCAAATGATTTTTTGAATTCACTGGATCCTCCCTCAAAAAAGGTTTGTCCTTCCAATATTATGTTTGAATTTTCAATAATTACATATCCTGTCGATATCATATCTTTATTCACAAGTGACAGATATGAAATATGGTTTTTCTCCCAGTCGAAATAATAAAATGTTTCCATTTCAAATCCAAGATCAGGTACACTTTTGGTCTCTTTTACTGCTTTAAATCCTGGCATATATTCCCATTTAATATGATGTGTATATATGGAGTCCTCGGAATTTACAAAATGCCCTTCCCAGTTTTTTCCTGTTAACGGCTTGAAAATATCAATTGAATTGTTTTGTGCTGCGCATGGTACACTTGAAAAAATAAGTGGAACTAAAAAACTGCTCACCAACGTGAAGAAGAATGTCTTGATCATTTAGAAATGGTTTTTAATATTCCAGGATCATTAATATTGTTTGGCTGAACTTTCCGGCAATCATCTGGCAAGAGTAAACGTCACTGCCAAGCCCGGAAGCATCAAATTCAACTTTATAATCTCCGGGCCTTTGCTCCTGGTTTACTAATTCTGCGATCATCCGCCCCCGGGAGTCGTGAATAACAATCCTTATCATTTGTTCTTTTTCAACTGAATAGGTGATGCTTGTTTTAGTTTTAAATGGATTTGGATAATTCTGATTTAATCGGATTTGACTTAGTATTTGCTTCTCATCATTGATTGATACCAGGGGCGTAATATTCCACAATTCAAGATTATTCAGCACTGTATCGGAGGCTACCATCTGATAGTAATCAGCCTCGTCTTCTGCTATTCCCCCATGATAGGGAATTCCCACAGTGCTTTCCTGAAAAACTGTGGAGTAGATAACACATGCCATCAAATAGGAACCCCTCAGCGATGGATGGTTCCAGTCGCTCATGTGTAAATAATGGAGCGGATAATTATATGCTTCCAAAACAGCATACCATGCCCATCCAACAGGCGCTATTTCAAATCCTATTTCTTCTGAATATAACAGTGTGTTATCATAAATATGCCACTGCATATCTTCGAAAGTATCTGTCCAATTCGAATACCATGTCATTCCGTCTTCGAAAGCCCAGGGCAGGCAAAATACCATTCTGGTGGATTCACAATTTGCTGTTATCTTATCGCGAAGTGTTATCAATGCAGGATATACAGGATGGTGGATAAAATGATCGGGATAAGCCATCAATACCCCAACTCCTTGTAAAACAATATAATCCCAATCTCTTTCATTTATTTTTGCTTCCGTACTGCTGCTACTTGCATGATCAGAAAGATACAGCCCGTTTTGCCCGTGCATTTCAATGTAGATTGAAACGCTGGAACTGTCAGCAAGGTTCTGAATCAAATTCGCAAGGCTATTGTAATTAAAATAGCTGCTTCCGATAAGTAAGATCTCACATGTATCCTGATTGTTTTTGGTATTTGCTGAAAGATGGTTATAATTTATTCCAAAGAGAGTGAGTGATATGAAAAGAATCGTTTTTTGTGCGAATCGCATGATTTTAATTTTTATTGTAGTTCTTTTTCAATTTTACATCCGCTCATTAAGCTGCTTTTTTAAAGCTTTTTGAAAATGATAGAAGCTGGCAATAAACAAAATAGCCCCAAAGCCTATCGCAATATATACTTTGGTAATAATGCCTAATGAAAGCATACAGCTTGAAAATAATAAAAGTAAGCCTGTGGTCATTCTTTTATCGACGTGTTTCATATTAGCAGTATTTGGTGAAGGTAATTATTGTTTTATAAATTTTGAAGACAACACTTTACCGTCTTTATACTCAATATTCAAAAAGTACATACCTTTTATAAAATCCTCGGACCATATCTTCGTATTCTGATCATTTGAGTAAAGGGCTCTTATCATCTGTCCACTGGAATTAAAGATTGATATTTTTTTCATTTTGCCCTGAGTACCGGCTATAATATTCAGAAATTCAGAACAGGGATTTGGAAAGATTAAGACTGTTTTTTCGGGTGAGAAAGCATACTGACCAATAGAGGTTGTGCTATCCAGATCATTTTCAAACCATGATATCATATCTGAAGAATAGCCAATGGCAAGCAAATCGATATCTCCGTCGGTGTCCATGTTTACGGGGACGATGGCAAATCCGCTTGCAAAACCTCCATCAACATTATGTTTTGTAAATTGCTGGTTGCCGTCATTTTCGAACCATTTCAGGTTACTTGCAGACATTCCGGCAGCTATCAGGTCCTGGTCACCATCATTATCAAGATCGTAAGCATCGAGCCAGAGATCACCACCGAGCGGGGCCAGTGAATGTTTTGTAAATTGTTGGTTCCCATCATTTTCATACCATGCGAGTTTGCTGTTCATACATCCCGCCCCGAGGATATCCATGTCACCATCCATATCCACGTCCCTGGCTATAACCGTATGAGCAGTGTAGAATAATGAATCTACCATATTTTCCGAAATGAACTGTCCACTTCCGTCATTTTCCCACCATAAAATTTCATTATTCAATTCCCCGCATGCGAGCGCATCAATATCTCCATCATTATCCATGTCTTCTCCAAAAATAAAAGGGCTTTGCTGGAAGCGGTCAGAGATAAGATGTTTTGTCCAGCTTATGGAATCCTGCCCATCATTTTCCCACCAGGCTATTTCCCCATTATGACCGTAATAATCGAATCCTGAACACATTATATCGAGGTATCCATCCCCGTTTACATCTTTCAGGTCAAGAGTATGGGCTCCCTTAAAATCGTCGTCTACTACAATTTCTGTAAAATTTTCATTACCGTCATTTTTAAAATAAACGATCTTATTGGCCTGCCACGCTGCACAAACGATATCAATCCCTAAATCTCCATTTATATCCCCGGCACGGATCGATCTTGCTCCGGCAAATCCCTGTTTTAAGGTAATTTGTGTGAAAGTGTTGTCTCCATTATTCTGCCACCAGCAAACCTTTCCTCCACTCTCTTTACCACACCCAAGGATATCCATGTAACCGTCTTGATCAACATCCGCGGCCGATACATCAAATCCATCGATAAATGTATCTGTTATAACGTGTTGCTCAAATTGAATTTCTTGTGCATTCAGCATTAAGCTGATCAAGCAAATAATACTGATTGTAATCGTTGTTGCTTTCATTTCTTTGATTTTAGTAATGTGAAAGTGTTTTGATTTAGTTATTTTCACTATTAGTTTTTGCAGACAGCTGAATGCCTGCTTGATTCAATTTTCTTTTCAAATTTTAGTGGTCTGGAGGAAGAATCCAAATGAAATAGACGATTGGAAGCGATAATTCGACGAATATCCTTTTCTTTATGGGAAGTTACATTAAATCGACAAAATGCTATGTTCGTCGAGAAACCTGATCCATTGGTCGATAATAAGTCATTAAGTGTAATTCATATCTGATCTTTGCCTCAGATACATTATTTTTGATAAATATGTAAGCCCCATGCCGACAAGCTCTATTCACTACGAGGGAAAGAAAAAGGTTCTTATAATCAGCTTTCATATCCTGTTTTGGGTAGTATATCTTGCGTTCTTTAGTACAGAGCTAATGATATACCAGCCTGAAAGGGGACTCTTGAATACCATTGGCCGGCTATTGGTTTCTGTATGGGTAGATATTCTTGCTGCATACTTTACTGTTTATTTCCTGATACCAAGGTTTATCTTCAGGAAAAAATATTTTTGGTTTCTCATTTGCTTTATCTTATCAGCTATTGCTATCGTCTTTCTGCAAAGAGCTGTTCTTTTATATATCTCATATCCAACATTTCTTCCTGACCTGCAGTATAAAAGGGAGTTCTTTGATTTCTACCCATTGTATTCCTTTATGAATATCTATACGGGGACCGCCTTTTTTGCAAGTATTTACCTTACCAGGTTTTGGTTTATTAATCAGCAACAGAAGAAAGACCTGGAGCAACAGAATAAAGAAAGCGAGATGGCACTGTTACGTAGCCAGATAAGCCCTCACTTCTTGTTCAACACATTGAATAATATTGACTCACTGATCTTCCTGAATCAGAAATGGGCCTCCGATGCGGTAATCAAACTTTCGGAGATCTTAAGGTACATGCTTTATGAGGCCAATATTGATCGTGTCCCGCTGGAAACTGAAGTCTCATATTTGAAGAGCTATGTTGAACTACAACATTTAAGGATCGAACAGGAAGGCTTTGTGCACTTTGATGTAAAAGGAAAGATTGGCAATCACAAGATTGCGCCTATGCTATTGATCCCATTTGTGGAAAACGCATTTAAGCATGGTAAGAAGAATGTACAGTCCCCCGGAATAATGATAAAGATTATGGCCTCAGCTGAAGAGATAAGCTTCGATATTACCAACTATGTGAATACCACTCAGGAAATTAACAAAGATGAAACCAGGGGGATTGGATTAAAGAATGTTGAAAGAAGATTGAAACTTATTTACCCCGGGAAACACAAGCTGGTAATCGAAACCGGTAATGAACTGTTTGTGGTTCAATTAAAAATTTCCATAACATGAAAATTTCATGTATTGCAGTCGATGACGAGCCATTGGCACTTGAAAAAATCAAGGCTTATATATTGCGTGTAGAAAACTTTAAATTGCTGGATAGTTTCAGCAGTGCTGTGGATGCGCTTTCATTTCTCAATGAGAATAAGGTTGATGTTGTTTTTCTCGATGTTCAAATGGAGGAGCTCACAGGAATCCAGATGATTGAATCGATGGCTGAAAAACCGGTGGTGATTTTAACAACAGCCTATGATAAGTATTCAATAAAGGGCTACGACCTTAATGTAACTGATTATCTGCTGAAGCCTTATTCTTTTCAACGCTTTCTTCAGGCAGTTAATAAGGCTTACGATGCACTTTCAATTAAATATAAAAAGAATCCTTCCCTGATCACCAACGAAAATAATGATTCAGGCAGTGGTTTTATGTTTGTCAGATCCGAAGGAAAACTTGTCAAAGTTGCTTATAAAGATATCCTGTTCATTGAGGGGATGAAAGATTATGTCAGGATTCATACTCACGCAAAAAGGATCATGACCCTGCAAGGGATATCAAACCTTCTTGACTTTTTACCGGAAGACCTTTTTATAAGGATTCACAAGTCATATATTGTCTCCATTGATAAAATTGAAGCCATAGAACGCAGAACGGTGATTATTAATGAGGAGCATCTCCCAATAGGGGATAGGTACAAAAAACATTTTATGTATGTTATTGAACATCATAAGATTATTTTTTAAGTTTTCTTTTCCTCAACTCTCAACCGCTAACACTGAAAACCAATCTGCTTTCCCAAGTAAGACGAATTTGGTAGATTGAATATTTAACATCATATCAATTATTGCAAATACAGAATACAGAATTTTACATTACGAACCCCGTTGAAAGCTCGGAGAGTACACCCGCCGGGTTCACCAAACAGCTAAAACCCCTCCCCAATCAGGAAGAGAGCTTTTTATTTCAGG
>JAGLEK010000022.1 GCA_023145125.1 Bacteroidales bacterium
ACAGTCTCAAAGTCTCACAGTCTCCTGCAAATACTCAACGATTCAACAATACCCTGATAATGAATAGTGGATTTAACAACTTTTTCCTGTGATCCAGGTCGGTGAACATTGATGACATAAGGCCGGGGATGTGCTTGTTGCCATCGGCTTTTTTAGCGATCCATTTCACCATGCGGGGGTACTTCAGCATCTTCTGGAAGTTGCTGCTGATACTCATTTCTTTCCCCAGTACGCGCTTGATACGCTTATCGTATGCATTCATGAATTTGTCAGCAAAGAGCTGGCTGTCGAAGCATTCTATTGCTTGTTCCGCAGCAATGAACCCGCTGTAAAGGGCATTTCCAACTCCTTCTCCCGTGAGAGGATCGACAAGATGTGCAGCATCACCGGCAAGCATATAACGATCGCCGGATATCCTAAATTTCGGATTGCCAAGTGGCAATTTGCCTGCGGCCGGCTTTCCCATCAGTTCTGCATCCCTGAAGCGCGGGGCCACAAGTGGATGGCTGCGTATGATCTCATCCATCACTGCTGAAAGATTGATCTTCTTCTTCAACACAATATCTTTCCTGATCCCAATTCCAACATTCACCAGTCCGTCAGGCAGAGGGAATATCCAGAAATAACCGGGCAGGATATCTTCAAGAAAATAGAGTTCAATAAAATTCTGATCGTGCATATCTGTCACGCCCTTATAATAAGCCCTGACGGCCAACGCGGTCTTTTTTGCCGATGGCCCCGGCTTATCGTATGGAACCGGGAAAGAAGCCGTTGTCCCCGAAGCATCGATCAGTAGTTTAGCCCGGATCTTTCCGGCAGTTGTGTCGAGCATGAAGCCATCATCAACGCGTTCGACTGTATTTACAGCACATGATGTGTGCAGATGATCACCGGCAAGGTTTTTAATCTCCTCCACCATGAAGGCATCCAGCAATTCCCTTCTCACGGTATAACCGGGAACCGGATGTATCGCTGCATCATAATTCTCAATAAAAGGCACATCGAAGACATGATCACCGGGGGCGATAAAGCGGATACCAAAAGAATGCATGGGGTTGCATTTCTCCTCAAAACGTTCCAGCAACTCCGGCGACAACCGCCTGATGATATGAGGAACCTTTCCGCTCAATGCATCTCCGCAGATCTTCTCACGCGGAAACTCATCCCTGTCCACGATTAAGAAAGGAATATTGTCCTTTGCCAACCGCAGAGCAGCCATGGCCCCTGCCGGACCGGCACCGATTATGCATACTTCAGTAGATAACACAAAGCAAAGATAAAGAAATGAATATTGGGACGAAATTAACAGTTGACGGTTGACGGTTGACGGTAGGCGGTAGGCGGTTGACGGTAGGCAGTAGACGGTAGGCAGTAGGCGGTAGGCAGTGAACTGCAAGTAATAATTCATAACTTAAAACTTAAAACTTAAAACTAACTCAACCCTCAACCCTCAACCCTCAACACTTGAAATAAATTATCTTTGCAAAAATCCATTAACATGAAAACCCCAATAAGAATATTTCTACCCCTGATCTTTTTACTTCTGTTTCTTCAGCCGGAAGCGAAAGCTCAAGATGGCTGGAACTTCGGGCTGAAAGGTGGCCTGAACATGGCATGGATCAGCACACCGGAAGTCAGCGGCGATCCTCTGCCGGGCACCTTTGGAACACGGACATCATACAATGTAGGCCTTTTTGCCGAATATGGCTTCAACAAACATCTCTACTTCCAGACGCTCCTGAACTACGACAGAAGAGGGTTCAGCTATAAAGAAAGTGAAGGCAATAACTCCACTGATATAACCATACGGGCCAACTATCTGGAAATCCCATTATTGATACGCTATGCCGTTCCTGTCTCAGACAAAGTTGATATATATGGGCTGCTTGGCCCCAGCATCGCTTACCTTATCGGCGGACGCATAGTCGGAGAAAAAACGGTAAACGGGGTTGTGGGAGACGTTAATAATAAGATCACCGACAGCTACACCTCCACTGCCATCGGCCTAAAAGCAGGACTGGGTATTGAGATCCCCTTTGCTGATAATAAAGGCGCCACTTTTTTTGATATCAGATACAACTATGGCTTCGGCCACGACATGAAACAAGGAGGCTATTACGAAAGCAGCACTATCAGTGCAAACAGCCAGGTGGTGTCGTTTGTGGTTGGAGTTAAAGGCTATATTGAATAAAGAACAGAGGAACAGTAGAACAGTAGAACAGTAG
>JAGLEK010000220.1 GCA_023145125.1 Bacteroidales bacterium
CACTCGGCACTCGGCACCCGGCACTTGCTTCCGGATGCTGGATACTGGATACTGGATACTGGATACTGGATACTGGATACGGAAACACAGTGCATAAAAAAAGGCTGTCTACACGGACAGCCCTTCAATATTTTCTGGTGATGATTATTTATCATCTTTCATCTCGAGGTGTTTTTTATACCTGTTGCGGAATTTGTCGACACGGCCCGCTGTATCCACAAGTTGCATTTTTCCGGTATAGAATGGGTGTGAAGTGTGAGAGATCTCAAGCTTCACCAGGGGGTATTCGTTACCGTCTTCCCATTTGATGGTTTCTTTTGTTTTCACTGTTGATTTTGACAGGAATGCGTATTCATTCGACATGTCCTTGAAAACCACGAACCTGTAATCTGTAGGGTGAATATCTTTTTTCATTGCTTTATCCTTTAATTTCGGGCTGCAAAAATACAGGGTTTTTTATTAATTAGCAAAGTTTTATTGGAGTTTTTTGTAAACGTTGCCACAGAGGCACATGTGCAACTCTGTGTTTTCGAGCATAGCGAGAAAAGCTGTGCCTCTGTGGCTAGATTTTCAATAAAAACTCCATCGTGTCAACGCCATCGGCATAGTCCCAGAGCTTCGGATATTGCCCCGTTCCGGGTGGGATGCTGCCTGCAACCCTTTCGTCGGTTGAGATTACGCACTGGATATTATCAGATTCATCCTTGATGATCGCATCAACCTGCTCCAGAGAATCATAGCGTTCGTAATGCAGCACAGAAACAGGCGAAGTCATGCCGGCACCTTCCTTCAGCAGGAGAAAACCATTATCGAAATGAGGATCTCCATTCACAAGGAAGATGGATTTATTGTAATCATAATTATTATTGTATTTGTGATGATCCAGCGCCATAGAAAAATCCTGTATCGCCTCAAAGAATTCCCTGAAGTCGTAATCCCGGGGAACTAAAAGCTTTGACACATTTCTGCATCCCAGGCCATAATACGTGAAGATATCATCACCCAATGCATGAAGTTCATCTTTTGTCTCATTTCCGGAAAGCACAGCAAGGGCATTCCTGTTTTTCCGGATGATATGTGGATACCTGCCGAAATAATAATCGAAATAACGTGCCGTATTATTGCTTCCGGTTGCTATCACGGCATCAAAATCGCTTATTGTACCCTCCGTAAAATCAATCATATCTGCAAAAGCCGGCTCCATGTCGATGAGGACATCTGCTATTGCAGGTATCAGGTAAGGGTCATCAGATGAGAGTTTGGCCAGAACCTTATGCCCTGACATCAGCACTGACAGGAAATCATGAAATCCCACCGCAGGGATGTTACCCGCCATGACAACAGCAACCTTCTTTTGTTGAAGATCCGGGGCAATCTCATACATCCCGGCCCATCTCTCAATATCCTCCCGGTTCAGGCTCACCCCCAGTGAATACAGCATCTTGAAGATCGATTCATCTGTAAACCATGCATTTACATCTTTCGTTCTGTTAAAGCTTTCTGAAAAAGAATCGGCATCCAGCCCTTCTGCTTTGAGGGGTTCGAAAGATTGCTGCACAGCGGCAAGGCTCAGCACTTTCCCAAGCCCGGCAAAAACTTCTATCCTTTTATAAATATCCATGCTCCTTTGACTATTTTTCTATGTGGTAAAATTATTCAATAAATTAATATGAATGCGCTAATAAATTCATGCAAATAATATATATTTGTCAGGTCAAAAAATACGATATTCCGAGCAAGCAATAAAAACTATATAACACACTGAACTATGAAGAAACACAACTTTTATGCAGGCCCTTCCATCCTTCCTCAATATACTATTGAGAATACTGCAAAAGCGCTCATCGACTTTGCCGGCATGGGACTTTCACTCATGGAGGTCTCACACAGGAGCAAACAATTTGTTGCCGTGATGGATGAGGCACAGCAGCTGTTTAAGGAGTTGCTAGACATTCCTGACGGTTACTCTGTTATTTTTATAGGTGGTGGTGCCAGCACTCAGTTTGCCATGGTGCCTTTTAACCTCATGAAGAAAAAATCTGCTTACCTGAACACAGGTGCATGGGCAAAGAAAGCCATTAAGGAAGCACATGCCTTTGGAGAAGTTGTTGTTGTTGGCAGTTCGGAGGATAAAAACTTCAATTATATCCCGAAAGGATACACTATTCCTGAAGATGCCGACTACTTCCATATCACAACCAACAATACCATTTACGGTACGGAGATCAAATATGACATCGACTCACCGGTCCCGCTGGTAGCTGATATGTCGTCAGATATTTTCAGCCGTCCCGTCGACATATCAAAATATGCCATCATATATGGCGGCGCACAGAAAAACCTGGCTCCTGCCGGCGTAACCTTTGCCATTGTCCGTGATGATATCCTGGGCCATGTAGAACATCATATTCCTACCATGCTGAAATACCAGACTCACATCGACAAAGAATCTATGTTCAACACACCTCCTGTGGTGCCGGTCTTTGCAGCACTGCAAACCCTTCAATGGCTGAAGAAGCTGGGTGGCATCGATGCTATCCATAAAGTGAACATGTTCAAGGCGGGACTCCTCTACGACGAGATCGACCGCAACTCATTATTCACCACTACCGTACCGGATCCTGACGACCGCTCTATCATGAACATCTGCTTTGTTATGAATGCAGGCTACGAGAACCTGGAACAGGAATTCTTCGACCTGGCATCATCCAAAGGCATGGTCGGTATTAAAGGACACCGTTCTGTGGGTGGTTTCAGGGCCTCCACATATAATGCCCTTCCGGTAGAAAGTGTTGAAGCACTGGTTGGTGTAATGCAGGAATTTGAGAATCTGCGTAAATAATTTCAGGTTTATAATATTCGCAGGAGAACCTCCTCCCCTGCCATCAAACAATTTAAAAAACAAAGGATATGACAAAAGTATTGGTTGCCACAGTAAAGCCTTTTGCACCTGCAGCGGTGGACGGCATCAGGAAAGTAGTTGAAGGAGCCGGCTATGAAATGGCTCTGCTTGAAAAATATGAAAACCAGCAGGACTTTATCGATGCTGCATCTGATGCTGATGCCATCATTATCAGGAGCGACAAGGCCAACGCAGAGGTGATATCAGGCGCAAATAAGCTCAAGATCATTGTAAGGGCAGGTGCCGGTTACGATAATGTTGACCTCGAAGCGGCTACTGCCAAAGGGGTTGTGGTTATGAACACACCCGGACAAAATTCCAATGCTGTGGCAGAGCTTGCCCTCGGCATGATGGTATTTATGGCAAGAAACCGGTTTAACGGCACTTCAGGACGAGAACTGAAAGGCAAAAAACTTGGGATCCACGCCTATGGCAATGTTGGCCGTTACGTAGCAGCGATTGCCAAAGGATTCGGAATGGAATGCTATGCCTTCGATCCTTTTATCAGCAAGGAAAATATTGAAAAAGACGGAGTTACCGCTGTAGACAGTGTGGAAGCGCTGTACAGCAGCTGCCAGTATATTTCATTGCATATTCCGGCAAATGAGCAAACAAAGGGCTCCATCAATGCTGATCTGATGAACATGATGCCTAAGGGAGCTACACTGGTTAACACGGCACGTAAGGAAGTGGTTTGTGAAGATTCACTAAAAAAGGTCTTTGCCGACAGGGATGATTTTGTGTACATCTCAGACATCGCTCCTGACTGTGCCGCGGAGATTGCAGAAAAATTTGAAGGAAGATTTTTCTTCACTCCCAAAAAGATGGGTGCCCAGACATCTGAGGCCAATATCAATGCAGGACTTGCTGCTGCAAAGCAGATCAATGCATTCCTTGAAAATGGAGACACAACATGCCAGGTAAATAAATAGTTGTCACAGCTATCAAAACTAATTGCACAAATCACCACTAAGCTGATATCATGGATAACGGAAATGACAAAAACACCACCTTCTTCAGGTTTGAAGATCTGAGGATCTACCATAAAGCCCTGAACTACACCAAATGGGTGCATGAGACCACAAGGCAGTATACATCCGACCAGGATCAGGGGCTGACAGATCGCTTCGACACATCCTCACAAAACATCGTGCTGAACATCGCCGAAGGCTCGGCAAGGAACAAAAGCCAGTTCATATATTATTTGAAGATGGCCAAAAGCGCAGTAAGGGAATGCCTGGTTTTCACAAGTATTTTTCACAACCTCGAACTGCTCACCGATGCTGAGGAAGATCTGTCGAGGAACCAGCTGATGGAAATGACAAAAATGATCGGTGCCCTGATCTCCTCTCTTCAGAGAAGCAACAATAAGCGTGACGACGACAACGACAGCTACGAACCAAACAATGAAATGCCTGCTGATTAGCATAGCACAAAAAGATAAAACATGGCAATACTTAAAGCATTTAAAGGACTGAGGCCACCGAAGGAGATAGCAAAAGACCTGGCTTCAAGACCCTATGACGTATTAAATTCACAGGAAGCGAGAGAAGAAGCGGCGGGTAATTTTTACTCATTACTGCATATCATCAAGCCGGAGATCGACCTGCCGGCAGATATAGACGTGCATTCGCAAGAAGTATATGACAAAGCTCTTGAAAATTTCACAAAGTTTCGTGATGAAGGATGGCTTGTTCAGGATGAGGAGGAATACCTTTATATATATGCGCAAACCATGAACGGCAAAACCCAATACGGAATTGTCGGATGTGCTGCCGTCGAAGACTACATGAACAACGTTATCAAGAAGCATGAGCTTACACGTCCCGATAAGGAAGAAGACAGGATGAAGCATGTGCGTATCAACAGTGCCAATATCGAGCCTGTATTTTTCTCATTCCCGGCGGTGAAGGAAATTGATGACATCATCGAAAAATACGTGAAGGAAAACGATCCTGAATACGATTTCACTGCCAATGACGGCTTCGGACATCATTTCTGGGTGATCCGCGACAAAGCCGTCAACGACAGGATCATTGAGCTTTTTGCAGATATTCCTTCCACATATGTCGCCGATGGCCACCACAGGACTGCCGCTGCCGCCCTTGTTGGGAACGAAAGGAAGAAAAACAACCCGAATCATACCGGTGATGAAGAATATAACTTTTTCCTGGCTGTCCACTTCCCCGACGACCAGCTTACCATTATCGATTATAACCGCGTGGTAAAAGACCTTTACGGACTGAGCAATGAGGAGTTTCTGGCAAAGCTTTCGGAGGTGTTCACCATTGAAGATAAAGGTTCGGAAATATACAAACCGGAGATGTTACATGAGTTCAGCATGTACCTGGACGGAAAATGGTATGCCCTCAAAGCAAAAGAAGGCACCTTTGACGACAGCGACCCCATTGGAGTGCTCGATGTAACCATCCTTTCCAAGCATGTTCTTGACAATATCCTTGGGATCAAAGACCTCAGGAGAGACAAGCGCATCGACTTTGTTGGTGGCATCCGCGGGCTGGGAGAACTGGAAAAGCGTGTCGACAGCGGTGAGATGAAAGTAGCCTTCGCCCTATACCCCGTTTCCATGCAACAGCTTATCGACATTGCCGATACAGGTAATATTATGCCGCCGAAGACTACGTGGTTTGAACCAAAGCTGCGCAGTGGGTTGGTCATTCATTTGCTTGATTAGGCAGTAGGCAACTTGCGGTTGACGGTTGACGGTTGACAGTTGAATTAGGAGTGAAATAGTTTTTAACTGGAAACTGGCAACTTTCAACTAACTCAAAACCCACTTTGTCCACTGAAGCCTTGGCGAAGGTGGAACCCTCAACACTATCTCCCCAGTTCAGAGTTCA
>JAGLEK010000221.1 GCA_023145125.1 Bacteroidales bacterium
ACTTGCACTATCAATAACATCCTGAACCGCTTCCTCGGCTTCATGTTCATCCATTTCTTCCCATCCGGTGATCATGGCAATAAGGTTAGATGTGAGCGTACGTCCTGTGGTGATCAGGTAAAGGTGGATGATCACAAACGTGATAAGAACATATGCCCCAACGGTATGAATATAAGCTATCGGCATAAGGCTGTCGATCTCGATACCCTGTAAGGGATAGTTAAAGTAGAGATACATAAACCCGGAAATAACCATTACAGGAATTACAACGATGGTGAGGCCAAAATATACCAGCCGCTGAATTGGATTCAGCTTGCTCAGCAGGCGTTTCCCGGTTGGATGAGGGGCATTATTGAATATTCCTATCAGATAGTAATTCATCTGTGCTTGCACATTCGTCAAAGTGGGTACATACTGCCTCCACTCGCCCGTTGTTACATGCCAGAAAATAGTAAACACTATCAGTATCAGAAAAGCCCATCCGGCATTATCATGCCATCTGACAGCGTTTTCATATCCCACTAACTGGTAGGTCCCATGGATCTCAAAGCCTGTCAGCATCAGAAAAAAGATCAGTAAACTCTGTGTCCAGTGCCAAAAGCGTTCAAAGCCTTTATATAAATATACTTTTTTCATTACTCATTCCCTCCCTGTAATTTTTGGTTTAAAGGACAGCGTTTCCGGTAAATTATCCGGCATATCAAATGCACCATCACTCCGATGAAAGCAAGAAATATCAGTGTAATCCCCGAAGCTTCAATTTTCATGTTATTGTCTCTGCCCGGTAAATAAAAATCAGTGAGATTTGCAAGCCTGCTGTTATTTCTCGTATGGCAGTCGATGCATTTTAAGGAGTGTTCGGCGGGAGAAACCATGTGGCTCAAAGGCCAATACATTTCAGTTTCTACAAAATCATATTCTCCACTGTAAGGAAGGCCCATATAGGCCATACCGGCTTCAGATGCTGCATTCCAGTCAAAATCAACCCAATAGGCACCTTTTCCTTTTTCCTTATCCCAGAGCTTGGGTTGGATCAGGGTCATATTCACCGGATCATAGATCTGTTTTCCACGGTGCACTTTTACGGGCCATATTTTTGAGGGCTGGTGAGACTTTTGATATTTTCCCTTGTCCCGGTACGAACCGTCAAGGGAGTTCATCTGTACAGGAATAGTATCGATTTTATCGGTTATAAGCTGGTGATCGGCGATGCCGTTGAACCAATAATACTCAGGTATTACGTTGTTGGCCCAGACAAAGGTGCCCTTGATCGACATATACTTATGGTTTCCGTCAACATCGGGCGTATGGAAAGGATGGCCATTCTCATCCAGTTCTCCTGCCGATGACCAATCCCAGTACATCTTAGTATCGTTCACTTTTGCATAAAGGGGTATATGACAGGTCTGGCAGGCAACACGCAGGTTATGATCATCAAGGATCTTGTCCTGGTGTGGTTTGTTGGTATGGCATTGTTCGCAGGTGGCCCTGCTTGTATTTTCAGAAGAAAGCGCATACAGTTTACCTGCCATCTGGTGTTTCTCAGTTACGTGGCAGTCGACGCATGACATGTCCTCACCCTCTATTGCCATATGAACATCCACTTCTCTTGAACATTCCAACAGGGCCTTTTCAAGGTCTCCATGCTTAACGTTGTTGCCGCCGCCGCCCCAGAAATGGCATACGCCACAATTATCACGGCCGGGACTGCCAACATGGGTAGATACATAGTTCAGGTTAACGCTCGGATCTGGATATCCGCCATTTCCTCTTCCTTTTTTGTATGAGCCTGTTTTATCATGGCATACCAGGCAGTCAATGTTAGTGGGCTCCTCAAAATCGAATTCTTTATCGGCCCAGCCATATCCAATGTGGCAACGTGTACAGGTAGCCTCGCTTCCGGATACCCCGATACAAAAATTATTCAGGATGTTCTTTTTCCCCAGGGCTGTTTCCTCCCGGCCATTCAATACCTCATTGCGTTGCCAGCGCCAATGCGATGTTTCCATTATTTCTTCATGCCTGTTATTGTGGCACGACAAGCATGCTGCAGTCACAGCATGAGCATCAGCAAAGGGTTCATTTAGAATATCGAACTTAGTGTGATCAACCGAAGGTTTCGTGTTCCTGTCTGCCTTTTTAGTGTAGTTGTATACAGTTACCCCGGGATCATTTAATGAATCGTTTAGCTGTATCACCGCCAGCAGAAGCAGGGGTAAAAACAGAATAAACGCGATTACAGAAAACTTCCTCATAGCTCTTAGACTTATTTGTTTTGTAGGTTTAACAGTTGTTACAAAATTAACAGTACTAAACTTTGGTCAAACAAGTAGAATATGATTCTGGTTTCTTATTGTATTGATATAGATCAATGTTTTTATGCTAATATATTGGTTTCATTGCTGATTTAACCTATTTTTGTACAAACATTTCCATCAAAACAGACAATAGTGGCAGTCCGGACAAGTTGCACGGTAGCAGATGATCATTATAAGTGTTTCGAAGCGCTGACTGAAGAACAAACAGCTCTTCTTGAGAAGAAACAGGTTACCGTCGAATATAATAAAGGGGAGATCATTGCAAAGCACGGTTCCTTTGCCTCTCATGTTATTTTCCTTTGTGAGGGCCTGGTAAAGGTGTACATTGAACACGGAAAGGAAATCCTTATCTTAAAGATCATAAGTCCCGGTAACCTGATCGGACTTTCTTCACTTACCGAGGGCGAAGACACTTTTCAGTATTCTGCAGCTGCCTATCAGCGTTCCATTGCAAAGCTTATTGATATTACTACATTTAAGCATTTGATACGGGAAAACGGCCTTTTTGCATCCAGGGTGATCAGCATCCTGGGAGAAAACAGTAACCAGATCAATAACCGTTTCTTTTGTCTTACACACCGGCAGTCGTATGGCAGGCTGGCCAACTTATTACTCTGTCTTTCTGAAAGGGTCTTTAAATCTGATATATTTGAATTAGACCTCACCCGAAAGGAGCTGGCAGAGCTGGCAGGCATGTCAACAGAAAATGTGATCAGGATCCTCAAGAAGTTCCAGGAAGATGATCTTATCATCCTTAA
>JAGLEK010000222.1 GCA_023145125.1 Bacteroidales bacterium
CCCAGAATGCGTGATGCCTGCGACAGGTTTCCCCGGCATCGTTCAATGGCCTGGTTTATGATACGCATTTCATTATTTGCAAGGTTATAGCATTCCGGCTCTCCCGCAATAACAATACCCTTAAGATTGAAGGCAAAGTCCTCGGGGCCAAGGCATCCCGACTCACTCATTATCACGGCCTTTTCTACAGCATGTTCCAGCTCACGAACGTTGCCCGGCCAATGCCACGAAATAAGTTTATCAAACACTGCAGCATCTACCTCCATTCCGGGTTTTGAATATTTTGCTTCATATTTTTCTTTGAAATGATCGAAAAGCGGTTTTATATCAGGCTTCCGCTGGCGCAAGGGAGGCACGTGGATCGTTATAGTATTCATTCTGTATAACAGGTCCCCCCTGAACCTGCCCTCCCTAACCATCCTCTCAAGAGGCATATTGGTTGCTGTGATCAGGCGGATATCTACGGGCACATGCCTGTTGGTCCCAACCCTGACTATCTCCCGGTTTTGCAGGGCCGACAAAAGCTTAGGCTGCAATGACAGGGGCAGGTTCCCGATCTCATCCAGGAAGAGGGTTCCTCCATCAGCCGACTCGAACCTTCCCGGGCGGTCCTCCATTGCATCAGTAAAGGCACCCTTCTTATGCCCAAACAGCTCGCTCTCGAACAGGCTTCCGCTGACAGAACCCATATCCACACTCACAAAGGCCTCGCCAAGCCTGTTGGATTGGTTGTGAATGGCCCGGGCAACAAGTTCCTTGCCGGTACCATTTTCGCCTGTGATCAGAACATTGGCGTCAGTGGCAGCCACCTTCGACATCTGTAACAGTATCTTTTTTATGGGTTCCGATGAACCAATTATGCTGAGAACTCGTGGTTTTCGCCTGTCGACAGCCTTGTTTGTTGCTACATGGCTGCCTGATCTTCCGGATTTGCGTACAGATAAGATGGCCCCCCTCATCTTTTCATCATTCCAGGGTTTTTGAATAAGATCTGCAGCCCCGGCCTTAATGGCCCTGACTGCCGTATCGACATTACCATTGGAGGTTGTAAGGATCACTGCCGCTCCTGGGTCAGTTTCGAAGATCTTGTTCATCCAGAAGATCCCCTCATTGCCGTTGTGCCTGCCACTATTGAAATTCATATCGAGGATATACACATCATACATCCCCCTGCCAAGATATGACGGGATAAGGTTCGGGTTTCTTTCACAATCAATTTCACTGAAGTAGTCCTTCAGCAACGAGCGAAGGCCGGCAATGGCACCCTCGCCGGCATCAACGATCAAAACCTTTCCATACTTTTTCATCAGGGCATCCTCCGGAAATTTTGATACCGTACGGCAAATCACTGTTTACATATCAAATATACTATAGCCGTGAGGCTGATGCAATGGTGAATTTGCAGCTTGCAGAGATGCAATTGCAGGAAGTATGTATTGGGTAATAATTATACAACTGGTTGCTGGTTACTGGTTGCTGGATCAATTTTGAATTTTTAATTTTTAATGTTGAATTAGGTGTCCAATATTCTACAG
>JAGLEK010000223.1 GCA_023145125.1 Bacteroidales bacterium
CTTCAATATTACTGGTTCGTGCACCTGGCCGTGATCACGGAGCTCAACCCGTGGGATTCGTTCAATCCTGGGCGGTTGGATCAGCATTTGTTCCCATTTTTTCAATGGGAAATGGAAAAAGGAAAAAGGAAAAAGGAAAAAGGGGGCAGGGAAAGAGTGAAGGAGTTATTGCAGGCTTTCTGGATCAAGTTCAACAACCATCCGGCTCCGCCAAAGGTTGGCATCACTGCCAGGGAAAGCAATACCTATACTGACTTTTCTCTCATCAACACCGGTGGTGTGAAAGCAGATGGCTCTGATGCCGTTAATGAGTTGAGCTTCCTCATCCTGGATGTGATCGAGGAAATGCGGCTTGTACAACCTTCCTCCATGGTGCAGGTGAGCAAAAAAACACCGGATGCCTTCGTCGACAGGGCACTCAGGATCGTTAAGACGGGATTCGGACAGCCATCCATCTTCAATACTGATGCCATCATACAGGAGATGCTCAGACAGGGCAAGGACCTGGCCGATGCCCGTAACGGAGGCGCCAGCGGCTGTGTGGAAACCGGTGCTTTTGGAAAGGAAGCCTATATCCTCACAGGCTACTTTAATTTACCCAAAGTGCTTGAAATCACTCTGAATAACGGAATCGATCCGCGCAGCGGGAAAAGGACCGGCCCGGAAACCGGAAATCCGGAAAGCTTTGAATCAGTGGAGGGCCTGCTCAATGCCTTCGACATCCAACTCAGGCATTTCATCGACATTAAGATGCGGGGGAACAACATCATTGAAGATTTGTATGCACGCTACCTCCCGGTTCCGTTCCTGTCGCTTATTACAGATGATTGCATAGAAAAGGGAAAGGACTACAATGCCGGCGGGGCCAGGTATAATACCAATTATATACAGGGGGTTGGCATCGGGAGCATCACGGATATGATCTCGGCTGTCAGTCATCACGTTTACGACCGGAAAACTGTTTCTTTCACTGAATTGATGGATGCCATAAAAGCTGATTTCAATGGCCATGAAGA
>JAGLEK010000224.1 GCA_023145125.1 Bacteroidales bacterium
CTTGAGGCCGGGAAGACTGTCACCTTCAACAATATTGGCCGTTGCAGGATGGGGAAAGAAAAAAATATCATCTTCGATCCCGATGAGAACAGTAACTATCTTGCTGATGCCTTCGGGCTCCCTTCCTTTGTTTCACCTGCTATCAAGCGTGAAACTGTGAGGCAGCGCCTTGAAAAACAGCTCACTCCCAAACCATCTGCCCCAAAAGAAGAAAAGAAGATAAATCTCAGGCCTGTCATTGGCTGGGCCGCCGGAATAGTTATTCCCATTGCCGCTGCAGTCCTGCTATATATGTATTCACCAACGATAATGGATGGACTGGGCAACAGCTATGCCAGCTTTGTTCCAACTGTAAAGTTCAATACTTCAGAACCTGCCGTAAAACCGGGTGAGCTAAATAAAAATGCTGAATTCGCAGATTTCAGGGTCATTCCGGAGAAACTCTCTGAAGCACCTGCCGGGCCGGAACCGGAAAAGGCCGGTGAAGCCATACCCGAAGCTGTCGTGATAAGCGTTATTAAAAAATACCAGATCGTTGTCGGTGCATTTTCAAAAGAATCCAATGCTGAAAGATATGTCAATGAGCTTCGTGGCAGGAATTATGATGCCGGCATCATCGGAAAAAGCTCCAACGGCCTGACCAGGGTAAGCATCAGCGGCTTTGATGCAAAAAAAGATGCATTAAGCATGCTCCGGCAGGTACGCAGCGATGAAAACCCCTCAGCCTGGCTCCTGGTTATCAGATAATTTCTTTTTTATGTTCCCTCTTTTCATCTTAACACAAAATTGCATTGGGTAAGAATAAGATCATTCGTTTCGAAGAAAACCTGACTTTCGATCATCTGTTCCAGCGAAGCTTTGAACAACTGGAAGATGGATTTCATCTCAAAGGCAGGTGGCATGAGGATTACTTCGGCAACGACAAGCCCATCATCCTCGAACTGGGCTGTGGCAAAGGTGAATATACCATTGGCCTGGCCCGGCTCAATCCTGATAAAAACTACATCGGGGTAGATATTAAAGGATCAAGGATGTGGGTAGGATGTAAACAAGCGGAAGAGCTGGAATTAAAAAATGTAGCCTTTATCCGTACGCGCATTGTTCTTATTGAACGATTCTTTGCCAGCGATGAAGTGAGCGAGATATGGCTGACCTTCTCCGATCCGCATCTGCGTGGAGCCCATAACAGAAAACGCCTCAGCTCGCCGCAATTTCTTCAGCGATACAGCAAATTCCTTAAGGAGGACAACCTTATCCATCTGAAAACAGACAATCGCCCGCTCTTCGATTATACACTGAAAGTTATTGAAAAAGGTGATCATGACAAAGGTGTCGTAAGCTTCGATGTTTATGAGGAAGGCGCTCCACCGGAGGTGATGGGCATACAGACTTTTTATGAAGAGATGTGGCGCGAAGAAGGCCGTACCATACATTATCTGAACTTCAGGATGAAAAAGACATGAACGACAATTCATTTTTCGAAAAGGTATATGAAGTGGCCAGGCAGATCCCATATGGCCGGGTAACCTCCTATGGTGCCATAGCCGAATATCTTGGAACGAAAGGTTCGGCCAGGATGGTAGGCTGGGCCATGAACGCATCCCTCACAGCCAAGGAAAATGTACCCGCACACCGTGTAGTCAACCGTAAAGGACTGCTGACAGGCAAACATCATTTTGGCACACCCAACATCATGCAGCAGTTGCTGGAAAGTGAAGGAATTGGGGTTGTGGATGATCAGGTTGTGGATTTTGAGAGGTATTTTTGGAACCCGTCTCATGAGCTGAAATAATTTTGAATTTTGAGTTTTGAAGTTTGAATTATTTTTTACCACAAAGGACGCAAAGGATACACAAAGGCAGTAGGCGGT
>JAGLEK010000225.1 GCA_023145125.1 Bacteroidales bacterium
ATCGCAAATAATAAGATCCTCTACGATTTTGCTGATATTGAGAAGTATAGTCCCGATGCTGACACAAATTACC
The DNA here is from genome assembly GCA_023145125.1 of Bacteroidales bacterium. GTDB lineage: Bacteria > Bacteroidota > Bacteroidia > Bacteroidales > B18-G4 > B18-G4. The sequence continues at coordinate 74 of JAGLEK010000225.1, forward strand.
AGGAATATTTTGCAAATGATGAGTGCAATTATAATCCTCCGGGTGGTGGTACAGCTAATTGGGCCAACAACTGGCTTGCTGCGAACCCCGGTCATGAACTGACACAGATATCGCAATTATGCTCCAGCTGTGCACATTCTGTATCACTTAATTGCACTAAAAAAGGCATAGCCACCTGGTTCCTCTGGGCAAGACTGGCAGGGTGGGAAGGATCGGCTGCAATCAGTGAAAAAAAAAGTCCACTAATATGGAATAGCATCAAGATCTATACTAACCCAGCCAATCACGACATAAAGATTTTCTTCCCTGAAACTGTTTTTTGCAATACGCTTGAGATTTGGGACCTGAGGGGAAGCTTATTGTATTCAAAGCTGATAAACGAAAGACACAATGAACTGAATATATCTGATATTAATATACCAGCCGGCGTATATGTGATCAGTATTGTAAGTGACAAGCAAGTCTACAAAGGGAAATTTAGTTTTTTATAAATAATTACTTCGCTGGCGGATCTCCGAATCCGTGCCTAAAAAAAAAGTTGCTACATCGAGTAGCAACTTTTTTAGTGGACCCACCAGGACGAGGGATATAAAATTCTGTATGTTCAATTTGATGTTTGATTGCGAAAACACAATTGCAAATTTCAAAAACAGAATACAGAATTGTAAATTTTAAGTGTGACATTTTCACTTTTTGGGTATTAATAGATAGGGTCTGTTTAAACAGCCGACTGCCAATTGCAGGGAGGTCCTTCAGTTTTCGCGATGCGAAAACCTCAGAATGACCGGTAGAAGAAAAAGACTGTTTGACCCTACCAGTCATACTGACGAACGAAGTGAGGAAGGACCTTCATCAATAAAGCTCCAAACAATAGAATTGCGCGATTGCAACGATTGTACGACGTATAAGATTGAACGAAGTTAGGCCAACTTTGAATATTGAATATCGCGCAATCTCCTACATCGGGCAATAAAAAATGCTTAGCCATCGAGGCTAAGCATTTTTTTGTGGGCCCACCAGGACTTGAACCTGGGACAACCTGATTATGAGTCAGGGACTCTAACCAACTGAGCTATAGGCCCGGCATTCAGACATTGTCCATTCTACATTCTACATTTTACATGTGCCATTTAAATGTTGAATGGACAATGCAGAATGTAGAATAGACAATGAATCTGAATTCATTTCCAGTGCAAAGATACAAAAGTCCGAACTACATTTCAAATTCAACATTCTCATTCTTATTCTTATTCTTATTCCTTGCCTGCCTGCCTGCCGGCAGGCAGGTTCTCTATTCTCTATTCTCTTTTCTTAATCTCTATTCTTTTCCTTATCTTTGGTAAAGCCCTAACCCACAAAACCACGTCCTTATGAAAAATTCATCCAGAATTTTCTTTCTTGCATCCTTGATGCTAATGATCATCCCGAATACTTTCAGCCAGACAAAACTTTGGGGAACACTGCCCCACGGAGGCAATACCGAGTCTGGGATTATCTATGAGATTGGCCTCGATGGAAATAATTTCCAGCAGATCCATGATTTTCCTAAGTTTAATGGAAAAGAGCCAAGAGAGCATCTCCTGCTCGCCGATAATGGCAAATTTTATGGCATGATCTCAGGGGGCTTTGGCACCTTCGGCTGCGTGCTCTTCGAGTACGATGCGCAAACAAATGTCTATATCATAAAGCATGATTTTTTTGATCCTGAAACAGGTATGACAATACAAGGGGGACAGGGAAGCCTGGTTCAGGCCTCCAATGGAAAATTATATGGTGTCACTCAAACAGGGGGATCGCATTATGATGGGCAACTGTTTGAGTATGACCTGCAGACCAACACCTATAGCGTGAAAATTGAATTTGAGGATGCCGGCAAAGGAAGATATCCGCTCGGCAGCCTTACGGAGGCCACGAACGGAAAATTGTACGGGGTCACCCATAGTGGAGGTATAAACGATCTGGGTGTACTGTATGAATATGATCCGCAGAATAACATATTTGCAAAACTGTATGATTTTGATGGCTCGGCCCACGGGGCAGAACCCAGTGAAGGTGTGATCCAGGCCTCAAATGGAAAACTTTATGGCATGACCTATAAAGGGGGTATCCAAGACAAGGGTGTATTATACAGTTATGATATAAATGCAAATGTATTGAATCAGGTCCGGCACTTTGTGGGTCCCCTTACAGGAACCTCCCCTCTTGGCAAACTCCTGCAGGCATCAAACGGTTTTTTATATGGTATGACTTCCTTAAGCGGACTCTATGGCTTTGGCGTCATATTTGAATATGACCCGGGAACCGATACTTTTACAAAAAAGTATGATTTCTACAATTTGGATGGAGAGAGACCTTTTGGGAGTTTTGTTGAGCTGGCCGATGGCTATCTTTATGCCATGACATATGAGGGAGGAGTTGATAATAAGGGTGTTCTGTTCAAGTATAATCCGGGCAGTGGCAGCTTTGCAAAGTTGTTTGATTTTTATGGTGAAGACTATGGAGAGAATCCCATTGGCAGCCTGTGCGTTGATGCAAACGGAAAACTATATGGCATGACCTGGTTTGGTGGAGCAATCTCCAATACAGGTCTGCTGTTCGAATATGATCCGCTGAATGGGATCTTTACCAAAAAATTTGATTTTATGTCTGCTCCATACGGGGCAAGGCCCTACGGTAGCTTGATGAAAACCTCCGATGGGCAGATATACGGGATAGCCTATGAAGGAGGAAACTTACATGGGGGGGCTATTTATAAGATTGATAAAGATGATTATTCCTATCAGGTCGTCCACAACTTCGATTACTTAATTAGCGGAGGATCGTCCTACGGTAGCCTTATAGAAGCTTCCAATGGCTTATTATACGGAATGGCTCAGGGAGGTGCCCAGCTTGATGGTGTACTATTCACCTTTAATCCTGCAACAGATTCATACACCGTATTACATAATTTCAATGATATTATCTATGGCAAAAAACCGCGGGGAAGCCTGCTGCAGGCTTCCAATGGCAAATTATACGGCATGACTACAGAAGGAGGAACAAATAATGACGGTGTGCTCTTTGAATATGATATTGCTTCCAGTTCTTTCATTAAATTATTTGATTTTGAATCGCTAGGTTCTGGTAGGTACCCCAGGGAAGGCCTCATCCAGGCTGCAAATGGGAAATTGTACGGAGTGACCCTCTACGGGGGCACATTTAGTAAGGGTGTCCTGTTTGAATATGACCCGCTTACTTTTACTTTTACTGTAAAACTGCATTTTGATGGTGCAAACAAGGGCGAAAAGCCATATGGGCCGCCGCTGGAGTTTGGTGACAATCAACTGTTTGGCCTTACGGGCTATGGTGGTGTCAATGGCATGGGTGTGCTGTTTGTGTATGATGCAGCAAGTGATTCCTATACAAAACTGATAAATTTTGATGGTCCTAATAGGGGCGCATATCCCATGAGCACATTGATGGCTGCGTCAAATAATAAGTTATACGGTACTGCAAAAATGGGTGGCATATACGACCATGGGGTGGTTTTTAACTATGACCCGGCAGAAAATTTATTCACCGTAATCTATGATTTCATTGAATATAAGGATCAGCCCAACTTTTGTGCTTTCCTTGAAGTTGAAAGTGATTTTGGAATTGATGAAACCAATGCTAATTCAC
>JAGLEK010000226.1 GCA_023145125.1 Bacteroidales bacterium
GGAGAGTATAGCCTTCTCCAGGTCATCACCTTGCATTTCCTCCGGCCATGATATGGTTTCACCATTTGGATTATATCCGGGTTGAGTAAAGGTATTCTCCTTTTTAAGCTTTCTGATTGCAGTGCGAACTACTATAGTCTTGATCCACGCTCCTAAAGTGGAGTCGCCTCTGAATTTTTTAATATCTCTGAATATTTGGATAAATGCTTCCTGAAGAATATCATTTGCATTATCAAAATCATTAATAATCCGGTACGCAATAGTGAACATAGCATCACAATAGCGGTCGTACAATAGTTTCTGGATTTTTCGATTTTTCTTTCGACAGCCAGCAACCAATTGTTCCTCAGTAGTTTGAGCAGTTTTCTTATACGTTAGGAAGTCCTTGATATTGATATCAATTTGTTAACTCTTATTGTAAAGGGATTAATAAGATAGAAATGGTTGGAAATAGTTGCCTTCCATCAATGTGAATTCATAATCATTGTTTTGAATTACCGCTGCGCGGTAAAATTGAATTTAGTTGCAATATATCAGACTGCAGTTGAAGAACTGCCACGTGCTACGATAGATCGTGAATTAATTCAACACTCAACCCTCAACCCTCAACCCTTTTGTCTGTTAATCTTTTTACAACCAGTCACATATGTGGCTAAAAGCTAACAATTTAGACCATATATAAATTATGTGTTTTAATTAGCTGACATGAAACATTTTATAAATTTGTCAGCGCCTTAAAACCATTAAAAAATGCGGATCGAAAGAATAGATGTTAAGCAGGAAATCGATGAGCAGGCTGCAGCCGATGTTGAGTTGCTGAACCCACTGATCGAAAAGTATAAAAACAAGAAGGGAAACCTTATCCCCTTGCTGCAGGGAGCACAGGATATTTTCGGATATATCCCACGGGTGGCTTTTGACAAGCTCGCGATGGAGACAGGCATCCCCCTTAGCGAGATGTACGGCGTGGCAACTTTTTATGCCCAATTCCGCCTGAAGCCGGTTGGAAAGCATATTGTCAAAGTGTGCCACGGTACGGCCTGTCACGTGCAAAATGCAAAAGCAATTTCTACTTCGCTGAAAGAAGCTCTGAAAATAGAGGATGGCGGCACTACCGAAGACGGCCTGTTCACGCTTGAATCTGTAGCCTGCCTCGGATGCTGCTCACTGGCACCGGTTATGATGGTTGCAGGTGAGACCTACGGCAAGCTTACCGGTGCACAGGCGGTGAAGATCGTGAGGAATATCAGGACCAGTGAAAAAAAATGATTTTACAACACTTTTGAAGATATAATATGAAAACAAAAGTAATTGTCGGACTTGGAAGTTGCGGGATCGCTGCAGGAGCAGGGAAGGTGTATAATAAGATCGAGGCTATTAAAAAAGCAAAGAACCTCAAGTTTGAACTCAAAAAGACATCCTGTGTTGGGATGTGCTACCGTGAGCCGCTGGTAGAGATCATTGATGATACAGGCAGGTACCTCTATGGTGAGATCGATGAAGAAAGGGTTGTTGAGGTGATCGAAAAGCATATTAAGGAGAATAAACCTGTTAAAGACTATGTGGTTCAGTCTGATATTTTTAAGACTGTCGATAACGAATATACTGATGACCAGGTAAAGATCGTGTTAAGGAACTGTGGTTATATCGACCCTGAAAGTATCGAGGAATATGAAGCCATGGATGGCTACAGGGCCATAAGGAAGATTGCGGGACATGGTATGTCGAGGCTCGATGTGATACAGACCATCATCGAGTCAGGCCTGCGCGGCCGTGGTGGTGGCGGGTTCCCGACAGGATTAAAGTGGAAATTCGCAAATAATAATAAGGCAGACGAAAAATATATCATTTGCAATGCCGATGAAGGTGACCCCGGTGCATTCATGGATCGCTCAGTACTTGAAGGCGACCCCCATTCAGTACTTGAAGGGATGATCATTGGTGCCTATGCCATTGAAGCTACCGGAGGTGTGATCTATTGTCGTGCAGAGTATCCGCTGGCCATCAAACGCTTGCAGATCGCTATTGAACAGGCCAGGGAAAAAGGCTACCTCGGAAAGAACATTCTCGGCATCGACAGTTTTAGCTTCGACATTTATATTAAAGAGGGTGCCGGAGCCTTCGTTTGTGGTGAAGAAACCGCATTGATAGCCTCTGTCGAAGGCCAGCGCGGTATGCCACGTAAACGCCCGCCATTCCCTGCTGCGTCAGGGCTGTGGAAGAAACCTACCAACATCAACAACGTTGAAACCCTCGCCAACATACCCTGGATAATCCAGCATGGTGCTGCGGAATATGCTAAATATGGTACCGAAAAAAGTAAAGGGACCAAGGTCTTTGCCCTGGCAGGAAAGATCAAGCGCTCAGGCCTGGTGGAAGTGCCCATGGGCATGAGCATCAAAGATGTGATCTTTAAATTGGGTGGCGGCATAAAGGATGGTAAGGAATTTAAAGCGGTGCAGATGGGAGGCCCCTCAGGCGGCTGTATCCCTGCACACCTTTCGCATACCATTGTCGACTATGATTCGGTAAATGCTACCGGTGCCATTATGGGCTCCGGTGGGATGGTAGTGATGGACGAAACAACCTGCATGATCGATGTGGCAAAGTTTTTCCTCGACTTTACCCAAAAAGAATCCTGCGGTAAATGTACCTTTTGCCGCATAGGAACCAAAAGGATGCTGGAAATACTGACCCGCATCACCGAAGGAAAAGGAGAAGAAGGAGATATTGAAAGGCTGGAGGAACTGTCATACAAGATAAAAGACAATTCGCTCTGTGGCTTAGGCCAGACAGCCCCCAACCCGGTACTTACAACGATAAAGTATTTCAGGGATGAATATGAGGCCCATATCCGCGACAAAAAATGTCCGGCAAAAGTATGTACCAACCTTTTGACTTATACTGTATTTGAAGAGAATTGTACCGGCTGTACTGTATGTGCCGTGAATTGCCCCGTGGATGCCATCAGCGGCGCCCGTAAGGAAATACACCACATCGACCAGGATGTTTGTATCAAGTGCGGTGTGTGCTACACCAAGTGTAAGTTCGAAGCCATCAAATTATCTTAAAACGACTTAAAAGACCCTGCATAATGAGTGAAAAGGTAAATGTTATTCTGAACGGAGAGATGGTCCCCGGCAATAAAGGGGAAACTATTTTACAGCTGGCAGAAAGAAACGGGTTTGAAATACCTACCCTCTGTAACGACCCAAGGCTGGAGCCGTTTACCTCCTGCTTTGTTTGCGTTGTTGAAGTTGAGGGTATGAGGGGCCTGCAACCATCATGCTCCACAAAGATCTCGGAAGGGATGCGCATTGAAACCAATAATGACAAGATTGCCGCTGCCAGGAAGACAGCCCTCGAACTGATGCTCAGTAACCACTACGCCGATTGCATAGCTCCATGTAAGCAGACCTGTCCGGCAGGCGTTGATGTTCAGGGTTATATATCCCATATTGAAAAGGGGCAGTACCACGATGCTGTTGCCCTGATCAAGGAAACCAATCCGCTGCCTGCTATCTGCGGGCGTGTGTGTGTCAGGCCATGTGAAGTTGCATGCCGCAGGAACCTGCTTGATGAAGGAGCACCGGTCGGGATTGACTACCTGAAGCGTTTCGCTTCCGATATCGACCTGGAATCAGAGAACAAATTTATGCCGGAAATTAAGCCGGAGACAGGAAAGAAAGTTGCCATCATCGGAGCAGGCCCCGGTGGGGTTTCTGCTGCGTTCTTCCTCCGGAAGGAAGGCCACGACATTGATGTTTTTGAAGCCAGTCCCAAACCGGGGGGATGGCTCAGGTACGGTATTCCGGAATATCGCCTCCCCAACGATATTCTGCAAAAAGAGGTAGATAATATTGCAGAAATGGGCGTCCGCTTTCATTATAACAAGCGCCTTGGTGATGACCTGAAATATGCCGACATAAAGAAAAAATATGATGCCGTAGTGCTTGCTATTGGCTCTCAGAAAGGAACGATGATCGGAGTTGTAGGTGATGATGCCGAGAATGTGTTCTCAGGTATCGACTTCCTGAAAGAGATGGAGGTAACAGGTAAACCATATAACTTCAAAGGCAGGAAAGTAGCTGTTGTGGGTGGAGGTAATACCGCCATGGACTGCTGCCGTACATCTATGCGTTGCGGTGCCGAAAAGGTGTATGTGATATATCGCCGTACTGAAAAGGAAATGCCTGCCAACCCGATCGAGATCCACGAATCGAAGCTTGAGGGTATCGAATACCTCTTGCTCACCAACCCGGTGAAGATTAATAAGGATAAGACTGGTAAAGTGAAATCTGTTACCTGCCTTAAAATGGAACTGGGCGAACCAGATGCATCCGGCAGGAGAAGGCCGGTGCCGATCCCGGGATCCGAATTCGAACTGAAGGTGGATTATGTACTGGCAGCCATCGGGCAAAAGACAGATGTGAATTTCACTGAAGACATCAACACCGTTGTTAAAAAGGGTGAACTCAAACTGAACCGCTGGGGCGACATCGATGCTGACCCTGACACCTTACAGACTGGCATTAAAAATGTATTTGCTGCCGGCGACGGAGTGACGGGGCCGGCAACCCTCATCCAGGCAATCGCACAGGCCAGGGTTGCCTCACACAGCTGCAACCTTTTCCTGAATGGTGAGGAAGTGAAACCAATGCCCGGAGAATTCTTCAGTGCAAAGGATAATTTCAAAAAGCAGGAAATTGAAGAATATGTTGGCAAGTATGCTGAGCAGAAACGTGAGGAGATGCCTACACTCGATCCAAAGAACAGAAAGAATTTCAAGGAGGTTGAACTTGGATATGATGGTGAAGAAGTTGCCCACCATGAATCCTTGCGATGCATGGAATGTGGCTGTACCGAGCTTTATACCTGTGACCTGAAGAAATATGCTACTGAATATGATGCCAGCCAAGAAGGCGTCAGCGGTGATTTTCAGGAATATAACGTCGACTTCAGGCATCCTTATATTGAGATCGACAATAATAAATGCGTGCTTTGTGCCCGCTGTGTGAGGATCTGTCGCGATGTGGTTGGTGCCGACGCACTTGGACTTGTAAACCGCGGATTTGAAACTTTTGTGGCACCAAGTATGGGTGAATCACTGACTGATACAAGGTGTGAAAGTTGCGGTATGTGTATCAGCACCTGCCCAACCGGCGCATTGACTGAGAATGTACCCTTTAAGCCGGGCCCGGTCAAAATGGAGAAAGTGCAAAGTATATGTAACTATTGCTCAATTGGCTGCGAACTCGACTTCGAGCATAAGAGTGGTTTCGTAATGCGCACCGAAGGTGCCGACGGCCAGGTGAATCCCAATGGGAATCTGTGTAAATATGGCAAGTTTGGTTATAAATACCTGAATGATAGATCACGTGTCACGAAACCTATGATGAAAGTCAATGGGAGGTTTGAGGAGATTGGATTTGATGAGGCATTTAAGATCATAGCAGATAAGATAAGGGAAGTAATACCTGATGATAATGCCTTCTTTGCTGGCGCACGCCTGAGTAATGAAGAAATGTACCTTATCCAGAAACTTGCCAGGGCAGGAGCGAAGACAAATAATGTTACCTCTTTCCACTACCTGAACAGGGGATTTGGTTATGTCGGTAATTCAAGAGCAAACGTGCCTTTTGATCAGTTGAAAGATGCCAGCAG
>JAGLEK010000227.1 GCA_023145125.1 Bacteroidales bacterium
GTTCGTTTTGCGATCAGCCCGGCCTTCCCCGCTCCGAAGATGATAATATCAGAACGCTCACCCGATGGTGTGGCCATCTCCATATAAGTCACCTTCACAACTATCCGAAAGGCTGTCATGATCAACACAGTGGTGATAAAGTCAATAATAATGATAGAGAATGGAATAAAAAACAAACCATTCACGACATAAAAGGTGACAAGGTTTGTGAGCACAAAAACAAGGCTGCCGGAAAAGATCACCAGAAAAATGCGGATGACATCTTCGGTGCTGGTGTACTTGATGATCCCAACATAAGTCCTTCCAATCAGGAAGCTTATCATCCTGACAAGGATAATGTAGGCAAGCACTTTCGGGAAAACATCCATCTCCACCTCCGGAATGGAAAAGTTAAACCGCAGGAGGTAGGCAAGCACCACAGAGGCCACCACAATGAACATATCAATGATAAGGATGACGATCCGTGGTGTGTTTTTTATAGTGCGAAACATTTTCAAATATAATAAGTCTCAAAGATATAAAGAAAATCATGACCATAGTGAAGCACATAAAGGAGTATTTTATACTTTTGTGGCTCTGAATTTCAATATTAATAAATCCTTTTATGAAAAACACTGCATTAACGAAGATCCATGAATCCATGGGAGCCAGGGTAGTCTCCTTTGCCGGATACAACATGCCGGTAACCTTTGAAGGCGTCATTGCCGAACACGAGACTGTAAGAAAGGGAGTGGGCGTTTTTGATGTTTCCCATATGGGCGAATTCTGGGTGAAAGGCCCGAAAGCTTTCGAATTTACACAGAAGGTGACCAGCAATGATGTGTCAAAGCTCACAAACGGCAAGGTTCAGTACACCTGCTTCCCAAATGGAAAGGGAGGGATCGTCGATGATCTCCTCGTTTACAGGATCGATGAAGAAACATACCTTCTGGTCGTGAATGCATCTAACATTGACAAGGACTGGCAGTGGTGCATATCACAAAACAGCATGGGTGCTGAATTATTTAATGCTTCCGACGAGATCTCACAGCTTGCAGTGCAAGGGCCCAAAGGCCTGGAAGCAATGCAAAAGCTTACCAATGAGCCTATCACGGATATGGAGTATTATACCTTTAAGAAATTGAATTTTGCCGGCGTGGAGGACGTCATCCTGTCAACCACAGGATATACCGGATCAGGCGGATGCGAGATATACATGGCCAATGCTGATGCAGAAAAGATATACAAAGCAGTGCTGGAAGCAGGAGAAGAATATGGCATCAGGCCCATCGGCCTCGCCGCCAGGGACACATTACGCCTGGAAATGGGTTTCTGCCTCTACGGTAACGACATAGACGATACCACCTCCCCCATCGAAGCAGGCCTGGGCTGGATCACCAAGTTTACCGAGGGCAATGATTTCATCGACCGTGAGCTGCTTGCAAAACAAAAAGAAGAAGGCCCCACACGCCGGCTGCGTGGATTTGAGATGATCGACAAAGGGATCCCCAGGCAGCATTATGAAATCTGCACTGCCGATGGTGAATTAATCGGAGAAGTGACATCGGGCACCATGTCGCCTTCAACAAAAAAGGCTATTGGCCTGGGATATATCAATACCGGGCACAATAAATTCGACAGCGAAGTTTATATCAAGGTCAGGAATAAACTGCTAAAGGCCCGCATTGTAAGGCCTCCATTTTATAAAGCATAATTATTCAAAAAGAAACCATGAAAAAAATTATCATCCTCATCATTGTAATTATGAGCATATCAATCTATTCCTGCGATCAGGCTAAAGAAAAAGAAACTACAGGAGAAAAAAGCGATTTTCAATTTCTCACCGAGCAATTTGCCGATCTGAAGATCATGCGTTACCAGATCCCGGGCTTTGAAGAACTGAGCCTCGACCAGAAAAAGCTGATCTATTATCTCGGAGAGGCAGCGCTGGCCGGACGTGACATTATCTTTGACCAGAATTTCAAGTATAACCTGGCCGTGAGGAGGACACTGGAAGAGATCTCCAAAAATTTTGCCGGCGACAGGCAAACCCAGGAGTGGAGCGAATTTAACGTATACCTGAAACGGGTATGGTTCTCCAATGGCATCCATCACCATTATTCAACAGATAAGTTCATGCCGGGCTTTGATAAGGAATATTTTGAAATGCTGATCAACAATTCGCCGGGCTCGGTATTTCCGCTCAGGGAAGGACAGCAACTGGAAGAATTCTCAGGATTGCTGACAGAGGTAATCTTTAACCCCGATATAGCAGCCAAAAGGATATACAGCAACACAGACTTCGACCTCATCGAGCTGTCAGCATGCAACTATTATGAGGGAGTCAACCAGGAGGAGGTTGAGGCCTATTATGAAAGCATCAAGGTGGCCGGCGACGAAACACCCATCTCCTATGGATTGAATTCCAAGCTGATAAAGGAAGATGGCAAGGTTAAGGAAGATGTCTACAAAGTGGACGGCTTATACGGGGAGGCTATTTCACGAATTATATACTGGCTTGATAAAGCCGAAGCGGTGGCCGAGACAGAGCAACAGAAAGAAGCGCTTGGAGTCCTGGCCGAATATTATAAAACCGGCGACCTGGAGCTCTGGGACAAATACAATGTGCTCTGGGTTGAAGACCTTGTACCCGAAGTAGACTACGTAAACGGGTTTATTGAAGTTTACGGTGACCCCATGGGTATGAAGGCCAGCTGGGAATCAGTGGTGAACTTCAAAAACCTGGAGGCTACCAGTCGAACAGAGATCATCAGCAAGAATGCACAATGGTTTGAAGACAACTCCCCTACCGACCCCCGCTTTAAGAAAGAAGAGGTCAAGGGTGTATCAGCCAAGGTTATCACCGTGGCCCAGCTTGGTGGCGATTGCTATCCTTCAACCCCCATTGGCATCAACCTTCCCAATGCTGACTGGATCAGAAAAGACCATGGGTCAAAATCCGTTACTATGGATAATATCACCTATGCCTATGACCAGGCCAGCCTGGGGAATGGCTTTTTGGAAGAGTTCTGCGCAACACCGGAGGAGATCGAACGCTCCAAAAAATATGGCTATATGGCAGGCAATATCCACACCGACATGCATGAATGCCTTGGACACGGATCGGGACAATTACTGCCGGGAACCAGTTCAGAGGCACTGAAGAATTACAGTTCAGCATTGGAAGAATCACGTGCCGACCTCTTCGCCCTGTATTATATGTGGTCGCCGAAAATGCAGGAACTGGGATTACTGCCTGACAGGGAAGCAGCCATGGCAGAATATGACAGCTATATGCGTAACGGGCTGATGACGCAGCTTACACGCATCCAACCCGGGAAAGATATTGAGCAGGCACATATGCGCAACCGGCAGCTGATCAGCAGGTGGTGCTATGAGAGCGGCAAGGAAGATAATGTCATTGAAGAAATTAGCCGGGACGGCAAAACCTATTATAAGATCAACGACTATGACAGGCTGAATGAGCTGCTTGGAGAATTGCTCGCCGAGGTACAGCGCATCAAGTCAGAAGGTGACTACGAGGCCGGGAAACAACTGGTAGAGGCCTATGCCGTCAAGTTTGATCCTGAACTGCATGCAGAGGTACTCGAAAGGTATGGCAAGCTGAACCTGGCGCCTTATGGCGGCTTCATCAACCCCGTGCTGGTTCCGGTCTTTGATGGAGAAAACATCATTGATGTGAAAGTGGAATACCCGGATGATTATGCGGAGCAGATGATGAGGTATGCGAAGGATTACTCGTATTTGCCGACTTATAATTAAGAGCATTCGCGCGATTGCATCGCGCGAAAAATTCCCTCTCGTTTTTAACGAGAATAAATTCAATATGTAACCAATCTTTGTGATTCAATAACGATATCCAGCAATGCATCCTTGCTGGCATAATTTCTTGCTGAACTGAATAGATATTCTTCCGGTTTTTCTACAATCATTGCTTTCACAGGATTATTATGAATATAATTTAGCTTTTGATAAAAAAATGAAGGACTATATATTATTAAAGCGTGATTTCCATCTCGCCATAATTTGTAGTTTTTTACCCTGTTTAAATATTTTCCTGCATAATAAAAGTTAGCGATCATCCATCTTTTCCTGCTTTCCGTTCCTTCCAGAATTTCGCTGACGATCTTTTTTGATGTGAACTTTTTAAAGTCCCTAACAACATCGCTTAAATGATTATCACCTTCAGTTGTAGCAATCAAATGGAGATGGTTACTCATAAGACACCATCCAAGAATAATTAATCCCTTATTCTCCTGGCAATACTTCAGGGCATTAAGAATAATTAGTTTGTGTTTGTTTCTGGTAAACACATCTATCCACCCCACTACCGTCATAGTTAGAAAGTATGGTTTGTGTTTTTCACGTATCGTCAAGTTGCTCCCCATTTGATCCGAGTCTACTTATTAATACGGAATTAAAGAAAATGTCACATCAATCTACAGAAAAAAAAATATTGAGGGCGTTAAAAACGCCTTAGGAAATTAAGCGCGTTGCAAACGCGCTTGTGCATAGTAACCAGCAGCCAGTAACAGGTGCAAGGTGCAGGGTACAAGGGATTTAACCATTTAGCCATTTAACAGTCAATCCAAGCAATAAAGTTTTATGAATTAATCTCCAAATTATCAGGAACCTGGTAATCCCACCTTTCCATGGCGAAATCTACCTTTGGAAGGATCTCATCAAGCAATGAGCTTTTTATCGCATACTTATTCTTTACAAAGTCCTTTTCAGATTCAGCATAGGCATTAATAACCGGGCCGGCTTTGTCAAAACCTTTCATCTTTAATCTATCATAGATGTTTTGCATCTCCTCCGTGGGTCTCGACATAAGGTCATCATATCGTATTTCCAGCAGGTTGCCTTCAGGGATCAGGTCTTTGGTGTCGAGATAGCGGTGTATCAGTTGATCATAGACCGTGTAGATATCGTTATGGAGTTTATCATAATCAACCTTGTGGAGGGTTAATCCGGGCATCATCATGTCAAAGAAATGACGTGTCGACAGTATCACATCCACAGGGTTGCGATGGATAAAGATAAATTTTGCATCGGGAAACATTTTTAGCAGCATCGGGATGCGGCCTGTGTTTACCGGGTTCTTCGACAGGAAGCGGCTTTTGCCCGAATATATCATGGCCTTGTTGATCACCCTGTGATAATCATTAATAAATGAGTCACGAAGCTTGTCATCAGAGTTTTCAAATGTGAGAAATTCATCATAGTACTGCAGCATCCGTTCCGGGAAATACCAGAAATAATAATAACAGCCGGGTATACGCGCAGCAAGGGTAAATTCCTCCTCCTGAGGATAGTCGACGCTCAGCGTTACATTATCCCCTTTTCGGTTAATGGGGATCAACATCTTCATAATATTCTTGAAGATGAACCTGCTGCCTGCCGACAGGGTCTGGTCCGGGAATACACTCTGATAGGTCGTCACATAGGAAGCTTCGGGATCCATACATAAAAGATTGTGCAAATGTGTGGTTCCACTGCGCCAGTGGCCGAGGATGAAGACCGGTGGTTCCCTGAGGTCTACTTTCTTTGCTTTTCCATCATAGGCCAGCTTCTCATATATCCTGAAAGGCACGCCTATCATGCTGACAAGGGAAATGATGAAGGCACGGCCACGAAAGCCTTTTTCAACACCATATTTCTTCAGCATACGCAGCAGCAACGGAAAGTTATATCCCACCGCCGGCGGCAGGTACAATCTGAAACTCTCCCTGATGTACTTCGTCTTTCCCTTCATACGGTAAAATTAAAAAATCCTGCCCGTAAAACAAACAAGACCCTGATGAAATCTGAAGTCTGAACTTTGAAGTCTGAAATCAGAAATTGCACTCTGCCAATCTTGCAATAATTTTTAAATTTTTCACTATTCACTCCAAATAGGCACTAGGCACTTGAAATCAGAATCTGAAATCTGAAATCTGAAGTTCGAATTTCAGATTTCAGATTTCAGATTTCGAAATATAATCCAGGTCTCCTGAATTATATTTCGTCGGTATCAACAACTTTAGCCAAAAGCTCAGCATAAGGCACCGTCAGGTATTTCTTTCCTTCAAATTCGATCTCTGTACCTGTGAACTGTTTGTAAAAAACAGTATCGCCGATGGCTACTTCGCAATTCTCAATATTGCTGAGCGATACAATCTTTGCAAATAATGGTTTTTCTTTAGCTGAATCGGGGATGATGATCCCGGCAGCAGTAGTTTGCTCTTTCTTATCATCCGTAATATCAAGGATGACATTTTGATTTAATGGTTGTAGTTCTTTCATGATTTGTTGTTATGAATGTTACTGGATACTGGATACTGGATACTGGATGCTGGATGCTGATTACTGCCTACTGCATACTGCCTACTGCCTACTCTCTCCTATCCCCAGCATGCTATTGATCCTACCTTTATCAAATCCAACAATGATCTTTCCGTCGACAGCCATTTGTGGTACGCCTTGCTGTCCGCTGCGCCTGACCATTGCTTCTGCGGCTGACTGGTCGCGGGAAACATCCACATCGGTGAACCTGATCCCGTTCTTTCTTAAATATGTCTTCAGTGTAGTGCACCATGAACATGATGGTGTTGAATACACAGTAACACTTTTCGCAGGCTTGCCGGGATCGGCAGAAACTGCCACAACAGCACTTTCAAAGATCGAATTAAAAAAGCCGGGGTGGTGGCATCCTTTCACCACATTCCGGAATTCCCCTTTTTCAAAAACGATCATTGCCGGAGCAGTTGTTATATTATATTGGGTGTGTATATCCCTGACAAGGTTGGTATCTGCCACGAAGGCGTGCACCTCCTCGTTTTCTTTCAGCGCTGCTGACATATTTTCATATGCGCACTTGCTCTGCTCCGATCCTTTTTTATATAGGAGCAGGAATGCTTTATCAAGGTTGTCAATGCTTTTGAGCAATTCCTCGTGTGATCTTACTTCTATCATTATGCAGTTTTCACAGATTGAATCAAGGAACATGCCAAGGGATGCTATTTAGAAAGGATTCCGGATAAGGGTGGAATTACTGACATTATTGCAGTATAAATGGTTAAATGGTTAAATGGCTACAAAGGCATCAGGGCACAGTCTCCAACGCCTGTAAACACCAGAAACCAATTATAACTTAGTTTGCAGAGAAAAGAGGGGGATGGTAGGGGGTGACTATGATTTATAACGGTTTGCGTTATGAATAGTTGCCGATTGCGGGGTGCTAATCTGTTAAGTTGCACTCAATTTAATGCGGGCTGCAATCCTTAATTTTACTGCATTTCCGGCAATTATTTATGAGCGCGTATTATGCGCTTTTCTTTATTTCTAACATAAATCAACTTATACCTACCTTTTTGGCTTTCTCTTTGCTCAATTTCAAATTTTCCGGTCGACTTGATCAATGGAGTCAACTTTTGAAAACCATAGTTTCTAGGATCAAAATTAGGTCGTTTCTTTTGCAATAAGCTTCCAACATCTCCTAAAAAAGCCCATCCTTCATCATCCGATAAATCTGTAATTGTAGTTGCAATTAATTTAATTTCCTTCAAACTAATTTTATCGAATGTTTCCTTGTCCAATTCCTTCTCATCCTCAGAATCTTTTTCTTTTGTTTTAGTTTTCAGGATTTCAATGTATATAAATTTGTCACACGCCACAATAAATGGATTTGGTGTCTTTTTTTCTCCAATCCCAATTACCTGCATACCAGCCTCTCTTAAACGAGTAGCTAACCTGGTAAAATCACTATCACTTGATACTATGCAAAATCCATTCACTTTTTCTGAATATAAAATATCCATAGCATCAATTATC
>JAGLEK010000228.1 GCA_023145125.1 Bacteroidales bacterium
TTCTTGTACTGCTGATATAGCTTATCATTTTCCTGATCCAAAAAATAACCGATTTTTTCCATGATCGTAACGGTATCCGAGGTCTCTACCGGGTATTGGCCCCTATCTATCAGCAGGTTGAACAGCTCATCGACATTGGTCATGTTAAAGTTCCCCGCCAGCACAAGGGTTTTGGTCATCCAGTTATTAAAACGGATCATCGGCTGCAGGTTTTCCAGGTTGTTGGCACCAAAAGTCCCATAACGCAGATGCCCCATGAAGAGCTCACCGGTAAACTCCATATTATGTTTCAGCCATTGAACATCATTAATACGCTCAGGATTGTGCAGGCTGAGCTCTGAGAAAGGCCTGTAAGCCTGCTTGAAAATATCCTGGATAGGAGATACTGAATTCGAACGGATCCTGTTGATGTACTTATTCCCGGGATCGAGATCAAACTTCAGGCATGCAATACCGGCACCATCCTGCCCGCGGTTATGCTGCTTTTGCATCATCAGGTGAAGCTTGTTCAAACCATAAAAAGCTGTGCCGTACTTTGACAGGTAAAACTCCAGGGGCTTTAACAGGCGGACCATCGCGATCCCGCATTCGTGCTTGATGGGTTCACTCATGCAAGTATTTTTAAAATTAGCTGAATTCAATGCAAAATTAATACAAAACATGAAGAGGATTGAATATTTCCATAGTGGTTTTCAAACAATCATGCACGCTTTTATCAACATCATGCGATATTTTCCTATTTTAGTTAGCTCTTATAAAAACTATCGTTATGATCTCAACCCTTACCAATCTCAAAAAGCTGATTTTTATTATTGCCATCTCCTGCTTTACTGTGTATTCTTCAGCTCAAACAGATCCGCGGTCACCGTCACCCGATCCGGATGAATGTACCAGCATTACAGCGGGTAAACTCGCAACTGCCGACGGATCGGTGATAACATCCCACACCGATGATAGTCACCGTACCCGATCATGGATGGACATTGTTCCACCTGCGAAACATGAAAAAGGCAGCATGGTTACCATGTACAAGCGCTCTCCCACCGATTCACTGGCCATGCCCTCCTATGCCCATGTGAAGATCGGTGAGATTCCCCAGCTGCCCTTCACCTATGGGTATATTAACACCGCGTATCCTTGTATGAACGATCATCAGCTGGCTATTGGCGAATCCACATTTGGCGGAAGGTCAGCCCTGCAATCTGATGAAGGCCTCATCGATTGCCAGCGGCTATGCAAGCTGATGCTTGAGCGCTGCACAACTGCCCGGCAGGCCATCAGTGTTGCCGGCGAGCTAACCAAAAGATACGGCTGGAATGATGCCGGGGAGTGCCTCACCATAGCTGATAAGCATGAGGTCTGGCATTTCGAGATCGTTGGCTCCGGTAAAGGAAAGACAGGTGCGATCTGGGTGGCTCAACGCGTACCCGATGATCACATTTCGGTAAATGCCAATGCCAGCACCATAAAGCATATTGATCTCGATGACCCTGATCATTTCATGGCCTCAGAGAATATTTTTGATATGGCTCTTGACTCAGGCTGGTGTACATCGAAAGAAGATTTTCAGTTCTGTTATGCTTATGCCCCACACAGCCGTACTTCCCTGGCAGCACGCCGGCGTGAATGGAGGGTTTTTGACCTTGTAGCACCTTCCCTGCACCTGGATCCGAATGCTGAGAATTATCCATTCTCTGTTAAACCCGATGAGCCGGTAACAATGGAAAAGCTGGTCAGCATCTTCAAAGATTACTACGAAGGCACGCCTTTCAACTTCGTGAAAGACATTACCGTTACCGATGATTCGGGTAAAACCGTTTTATCGCCCCTTGCAAACCCATTTATGCCATACGATATGAACAAGGTTTTCAGGATCAATGGAGGATGGGGTTGGCTGGGGGAGCGTACTATCGCCCGCTGGTATACCATGTATGCCACCATAATACAGTGCCGCGAATGGCTTCCCGATGAGATCGGTGGAGTGGTATGGCTGGCCCAGGACAATGTAGCCACTTCCATATACATACCGGTGTATTGCAGCGTAACGGATCTTCCCGAATCCTATAAAACCCCCGGAAGGCCGAATGGTTATACCACAGAGTCGGCCTGGTGGGCATTTAACAGGTTGGGAACACTTACGGCTCAACGCTGGGGAGATATGAGACATGATGTAGATGCCGTTTGGAATCCAATGCAGAAAGAACTGTTTCAAAACCAGGAAATACTTGAGGATGAAGCCCTGAAACTATATAAAAAGGATCCGGAAAAAGCGATAAAACTCCTCACGGATTATACCCTTAAATGGGGGGACAGGGTTGTTAAGGAAGCATGGATGCTCGGCGACTTCCTCTGGACTAAATATGACGAACTTTTCTAAAGACTTTCTTACTCAAAAAATACTCGTATGAATTCATTAAAAGGAATCACCAGGCTTATTATCCTATCTTTTCTTATTGGCAGTATTAACCTGTTCAGCCACGCCCAGGACATTCCCGGGCCGGCAGATTATTTTGGGTTTGAACCGGGAGCCGACAGAATGCTGTTCAACTATGAACCTCTTATACAGTACCTGCAGGAGCTTGAAAACAATTCAGACCGCATTCATCTGGAAGAGATCGGGACATCGCCTATGGGCAAGCCCATATACATCGCTTTTATCTCCTCACCTGAAAATATTGCGAGGCTGGAGGAGCTGAAAGAGATCAACCGTGAACTGGCTTTAAATCCATATTTGAGCGATGAAGAACAGCAGGAACTTGTGGAAAATGGCAGGGTATTCTTCCTTGCAACGCTGTCGATGCATTCGACGGAAGTAGGGCCGTCACAATCAGCTCCGCTGATTGCTTATGATCTTGTTACAACCGAAGATCCGGATAAACTCGAATGGATGGACAAGGTTGTATATATGATGAACCCCTGTCACAACCCTGACGGGATGGACATGATCGTCGATCATTATAATGAATACAAGGATACAAAGTATGAGGGAAGTTCCCTGCCAAGGGTGTATCATAAATATGTCGGCCACGACAATAACCGCGACTTTGTTGCCCTCACCCAGGATGATACCAAAGCCATTGCAGCAACTTACAATACCGAATGGTTTCCGCATGTAATGGTTGAAAAGCACCAGATGGGTTCCCGCGGCGTCAGGTATTTTGTCCCTCCCCCACATGATCCTATCGCTGAGAATATTGATGCCGGCATCTGGAACTGGATCGGGATCTTCGGTTCAAACATGATCAAAGACATGACAAAAGACAGCCTGGCCGGGGTAGCACAGCATTACCTTTTTGATGAATACTGGCCGGGGTCAACAGAAACATGCCTATGGAAAAATGTGATCGGTTTCCTGACAGAGGCTGCCAGCGTTCAAACCGCCAAACCTATCTATATTGAACCTAACGAACTCTCAGTCTGGGGCAAAGGCCTCTCTGAATATGAGAAGGGCATAAACATGCCACTGCCCTGGGAAGGCGGATGGTGGCGCCTGTCTGATATCATGGATTATGAGATAGCCACTACAATGTCGATCATTAAGACCGCTGCAGTACATGATAAAGATATTCTGAAATTCAGAAATGACCTTGCCAGGCTTGAAGTCATGAAAGGGCAGAATGAAGCGCCCTATTACTACATTATGCCACGAGAGCAGCATGATATCAGTGAACTGGCCCACATTGTAAATCTCCTGATGGAGCATGGGATCAGGGTTTATGAGCTTGAAGAGCCCTTTAAGGCTGAAAATATAATTTTTAATGCCGGGGACATCATCATTCCGATGGGCCAGGCATTCCGGCCATTTATCAAAGAGGTTATGGAAGACCAGGAATTTCCGCTCCGGCATTATACGCCGGGAGGTGAGATTATCCGGCCTTACGATATTACAAGCTGGTCGCTGCCCCGGCACAATGGGGTTACATCTTACGAGATCAATGAGAAACCCGGCGAAAAGCCATCGATAATTGAAATAAACGGAGAATTTAATATCAGGAACAATCTTCCGGAAGGATTTTCATTCCTTGTGTTTCCATCAAACTGGAACGAAAGTTATAAAGCTGCTTTCCTGGCCTCAGCGGCCGGTATAAAGGTAGAAAGAACCCAGGATGATGTTAAATTGGAAGCTAAGGTCATCCCGGCAGGGAGTTTTATCATTTATCCCGGAAAAGATGAAGAGGCCCTGAATAATATCCTGGCAGAAGTCAGTGTTTCTCCATGGGCTTTCGAAACAAAAATTGCTTTGGCAGCAACTGAACTGAAAATACCAGAGATCGCGCTTGTCGAAACAAATACCCATGATATGGATGCAGGCTGGACACGCTTTTTGTTCGACAGCTATGAGATTCCTTTTACTGTGTTAAAGCCGGGCGATTTCGAAGACACCGACCTCAGAAAAGAATTCGATGTGATCGTATTTCCAAACAACCGTAAATCCATCCTGATGGAAGGGAAATACAAATCATCTTCAGGAGAGTATTACCCCAGCAGTTATCCTCCTGAATTCGTAAAAGGCATGGGGAAAAAGGGCTTTGAAAAGCTGATGCTGTTTATCGATGATGGTGGCATTATTGTATCCTGGGGCAGTTCAACAGAATTATTCATGGGCAGCCTGAGCATAAACAGGGGCGATGATGACAAGGAGGAGTTCGTTTTGCCGATCAGGGATGCTTCAAAATCAGTAAAGGATCTTTATTGTCCCGGTTCATTCCTGGCAGTAGATGTGAAGCAGGGACATCCGCTAACATGGGGCATGCCCGCCAAATCAGGGGTGTTCTCACGCGGGAAGCCTTTCTTCTTAACATCAGTCCCGCGATTCGACACCGACAGGCGGGTGATGGTAACATATGCGGATGATGATGTACTGATAAGCGGATACATCGAGAAAGTAAAAAAGCTTGAAAACAAAACTGTCATGGCCTGGCTCAGGAAAGGCAAAGGGCAGTTTGTACTTTTTGGCTTTAACCCTCAATTCAGGGCTTCGACAGGGGTAACCTACAAGCTCCTGTTTAATTCATTACTTTTGCCCGAAATAACTGAATAGTACTTAAGAAGAGCGATCGAGATGGCGAAAAAACTGAAGTTCCCACACACCTATGTGATCATATTTTATACCATCATCATTGCTGCGGTTATGTCATGGATGATTCCCGGGGGGGAATATGAAGAAGTGATCACCAAAGTTGATGGCAAGGAAGTGAGGGAAATGGTTTTCCATCATGTCGACAGCAAACCACAGACATGGGAAGTATTCGGGGCACTGTTCAAAGGCTTTGAAAGGCAATCAGGGATCATCGTTTTCATCCTGATGATAGGCGGTGCATTCTGGATCATGAACTTTAGCAAGAGCATTGATGTGGGCATCTTTTCCTTTCTGAAATTTACCAGGCGGCTGGAGAAAAACCGCCTGATGCGGCGAATTGGTGTCGACAATATTGTGATGACACTGATCATGCTGATGTTTTCCATATTCGGGGCAGTCTTCGGCATGAGTGAGGAAACCATTGCCTTTATCATCATCCTGGTTCCACTGTCCATCTCTATGGGTTATGATTCCATCACAGGCGTGGGTTTGGTTTTCGTCGCCGCAGGATTGGGTTTTGCAGGAGCCATACTTAATCCCTTTACCATTGGCATTGCACAGGGTATTGCAGAGCTGCCATTATTTTCGGGTATTGAATACCGTTTCTTCTGCTGGGCTATCCTCAATTTTGTCGGGATCTTTTATATTTTACGCTGGGCGCATAAGGTTAAGAAAAACCCCAAATCATCCTATGTTTATGAGGAAGATGCATACTGGCGCAAAGGCCAGGACGAAAACAGCGAGGATATCAAATACCATACCCCTATCGCAGCCTGGATCACCTATGGGCTTATGCTTATTGTCCTGGGAGTTTTTTCGTGGAAGTATCAATACAGTCCGATGAAAGTAGGGGATTATCCCCCTGTTTACCTCATGATGGTTCCTGCCGGATCGCTCCTTTTTGCCATTTTCGGATTTTTTGCGCTCAGGAAATCAGCCCACTTTTTCGTACTCAACCTGCTTATGTTCACCATATACTTCCTGATCGTAGGTGTGATGGGCTATCAATGGTATATCATGGAAATTGCCACGCTGTTTTTCGCGATGGGAATCCTTTCCGGCATCGCCATGAATTACAGTCCTAACCACATCACACAGCTTTTCCTTGAAGGAATGAGAGACATATTATCGGCTGCGGTTATTGTAGGACTAGCCGGTGGAATAATCGTGATCCTGGAAGACGGGAAGATCATCAGCACAATTTTATACAGCATGTCGAAGGGCATGAATAATGTGGGTGAGATTGCCTCGATTGGCATTATGTACGTCATTCAGAATGTCATCAACATCCTCATCCCTTCAGGCTCGGCCAAAGCGGCTATCACCATGCCCATCATGGCTCCCTTCTCAGACCTGATCGGATTATCGCGCCAGGCAACGGTTATGGCGTTTCAATTCGGTGATGGCTTTACCAATATGATCACACCAACCTCCGGTGTGCTGATGGGTGTTTTGGGTGTAGCCAAGATCCCTTATGATAAATGGGTGAAGTGGATCACTCCGCTGATGATTATTTTGCTATTACTTGGTTTTTTATTGCTTATCCCTACGGTAACGATGGACTTGCCGGGCTTTGAGCTTGATTTACACCTCAGAGATTAGGCGATTGTCGATTGTCGAATTGTTAAACACAAAGGGCACGAAGGGTTTCACAAAGGACTCAAAGATAATTACTTAGTGTCCTTTGTG
>JAGLEK010000229.1 GCA_023145125.1 Bacteroidales bacterium
CTGATAGCCATTGCATTAATGGTAAAATCACGGCGGTTCTGATCATCCTCGAGGGTGCCATCCTCTACGACTGGCTTGCGGGAATCCCGGCTGTAGGATTCCTTTCTTGCCCCAACGAATTCAACAACCAGCATCTGTTCTTCATGATGCCGTAACATGGCCGTTCCAAAGTTCTTAAAATAGTTGACCCTGGTGTTATCACCCAGCTTTTCTGCAACCTTCCGGGCAAGATCAATGCCACTTCCGATGGCCACAATGTCAATATCAGCTGTTTCACGCCCCATGATCCTGTCACGCACATATCCTCCGATCACATATGCATCGACGCCAATCTCCCGCGCCGCAGAAGCAACGATCTTAAAGATATCCTTATCCAGAAATGATTTCAGGTTCTCCATCAACTGGCAAAATTAAAAAAATATAGATTGGCGCATAAAGAATACGTATTACAGTAAAAACTGATACTGGATACTGGATACTGGATACCCCGTACCCCCACTATTCCGCCACAAACTCCTCCTCTATCGTAAAAAACCCCGGATATTTTACCTGGGTCGTACCAATATAGACCGTTGGCTTAGCCCTGAGTTTAATACGGCTTGGCGTTCCTCCACCACCTGACAGGTTAATTGCAAAATTGGCCACGGCATCCGCTGATTCACCAGTGAGAACCTCGAAGAGGTCAATCCCCACTTCTATAGGCATTACGGCAATACCACCATCAGGCGGAACCTTAACATCTTTGATCACTTTACCGCTGGTGATCTTAATATCGTCAATGAAGAGATCCCATAAAAAGCGGCTCATAGAGGCCTTTTCAGGATTCGGATTACGCACCTCGACATTCAGGATAAAATATAACGGCAACTTACCCTTGACAGCAGTCATGGTGATGTTAGTAGCTTCAGAATAACTGAGGTCGCTAAACTGGTCAACATCAGTCACATCAACACCTGCAAGGGTCACATCCTGCACATTTTTAAGACGGAACTCGCATTTTGCAAAATTTTTCATCTCGTTGGCCTGCTCAAGGACTGAACATGACACCATGATTACAGCCAGCATGGCCAGGATACAAAATTTGATTGAAGAAGTATTCATTATCTTTACCTTTTTAATGATCATTGCTATTCAAAGATACTTAATTCCGTATTTAAAAAAAGCAATTTTATATGATCCTGATCGACAGAACAGAAACTGACCCGTTTTTCAACATCGCAGCCGAAGAGTATGTACTAAAAGCTTTTAACGAAGATGTGTTCATGCTTTGGATAAACGGTCCTTCTGTCATCATTGGGAAGCACCAGGTGGCGACTGCCGAGGCAGACATTATGTACACCTGGAAAAATAATATTCCTGTGATCAGGCGGATCAGCGGTGGCGGAACCGTATATCATGATAAAGGGAATCTAAATTACAGCCTTGTTGTAAATGGTAAAAAAGGAAAGCTGGTAGATTACAAAAAGTACTCGTCGACAGTGATCCGGGCATTAA
>JAGLEK010000023.1 GCA_023145125.1 Bacteroidales bacterium
AAATTTGCTGTAGCTTCAAATGGGATGAGATCTGGTTGGGGAACCCAGTTTCCCTGAAGAATTTCCTTATCCGCCTCATTTTGCAAAAAGGCAGTAAATTCAAGATTGTCTGCATTCCATGTAGGATCAATGGTTAATACATAGTTAAATATCAGTTGATTACCACCTGCAAAGTCAATGTCGGTACCTAAATGATCCGGGTACATTTCTCTGCATACCCACCTGCACTCTGGCTGCCCCTGCCAGACATATGGTATATGATCTTCACACAGGACGAACTGTAATGTAAGGTCACTCGGTGGAGTTCCATTTTCAAGGTCCAATACCACAGTCATGTTATAATCCAAACCATTATTTTGACCATATATGGACATCGTATAGTCACAGGGTATTGCAAGCCGGCTTTGCACTAATGGCAGGTAAGTGCCGTAGGTGGTACCTGAAGTGGAGCCTCCAACGGCTTCAAGTACACCATCAAACTGTGAATGTGGAATACCACCAACACCATAATAATTACCCCTGTAAACGGTTGCAGCTGTTTGAAAGGGATCCCCCCACAAATGATATGCGATCGGTGCAACATCATACCCATTAGCTATGAGATCTTCAATTCCCTGGTGTGCACTCGGACACCAGCCACACCCGGTAGCAGTGAAGTTTTCAATAATCACTCTTTGTCTTGAGACTTGTTGTGAAAAAGCAGATATTGTGATGATAAGAACAAATAGAGATAAAAATAATTTTTTCATGACACTTGAGATTTTAGGATTTAATTTTGTGCCGCCAATATAGCCACTAATCGCATATATATATGTAGTTATTAACATTAAATGTACTCATTTATAATAATTTATAATGAATTTAAATAGTGAGGGATGGTGACTGCAGCTTAACCGATAGCCATATTTTCATCCCAATGTTGCCTGGGAGGGACAGCCCCCTTATGTATTCCTTCAACGAAACTATCGACACACTTACGGATATCGTAGTGATAACCACCTTCCAGGACAGCAAAAATATCCGAAAAGGCCCTTCTTAACCTGAAGGCACATTCGTAGTATCCTTTGCTTGTAAAATTCAGGTCAAGCAGGCGATCATCGGTATAGCTGTCGAAACCTGCTGAAACTGCGATCACATCAGCTTGAAACCGACGGGCCAGGGAAATAGCTTTATCAACAACTTCAAGAAATTCCTTATCTCCTTTTCCTGCATAAATGGGGAAATTGGCTGTAAAGCCTTCACCGTCTCCTTGTCCTGTTTCTATTGAAAAGCCGGTAAATGGAAAGGCATAGTGCTGGTGAACGGAGCAGTAAAAGACATCTTTACGGTCATAAAATATAGCCTGTGTTCCATCGCCATGATGTCCGTCAATATCAAAAATAAAAACCCTTTTCCCTTCACTAACAAGTTTTTGTGTTGCAATGGCAATATTATTAAAGAAGCAAAAACCGGATGCCCGTTCCGTTCCGGCATGATGTCCGGGGGGGCGTATCGCTGCAAATGAATTGTTTTCTGCAGCCATTATGCTCAGGCCAACTGCTGTTTTCGCTGCTTCCCAGCTGTTGTTATTCAAGCTGACCTCTGCCATAATCTCTCCATTCCGGCAGGCATTTTTTATGCTTTCAATATAGGCCGGGCTATGGACAAGTTCAAGATAAGGCTCTCCATTCGCCTCAATGTCAGGAAGGTCTCCAAAATCTGCAATACGATATGCTCCTTCAGCCTCACTGTCAACATTGTGTTTCAGGAACTTACTGTTATACAAAATGTCCATTCTCTCTGTATTTACCGGCAAATTTATAAAATAACTCGGTACAAGGGCTTCTCATGTTTAATTTAGATTGAATTGGTAAAAGGCTTGATAATAGCTCTATTTAAGGCAATATTGTTTTAGAGGGCTTACATAAATATACTTACCACCAAGGCTCTATCCCGATAAATATCGGGACCAAGAATCACCAAGGTTAAATAATTGTCTTGGTGAACCTTAGTGCCTTGGGGACTTGGTGGTAAGTAAAATATGAAGTTTTAGCGTACACTAGTCATCTTCATCGGCAATTTGTATATTTATAATCGCAATTCGTAAAATGGTAGAGGGCTGATGTATAAAAATTGAGGCCGGCTGTTCAGACCGGCCTCAGTTCGCCTAATGTAATGTTTAACTAAAACTTATATGGCAGGAAATATTTCGCCGAAAGTTTTGGTTTAAAACCTGAGCTAATATATGCCCATAAAACATCTATCACCCACCTATATTAACAAACAGGCCATTTGGCCTAATCAGTGGCAGCTTTCCCTTAACGCATGAAAATTCACAAACTTCTTGCTTCCTCAGCCAGATGTGATTAATTTTATGCAGAAAGGAGATTACAGTATGAATAAGAAAGTGGTGATCGTTACCGGTGCTTACGGAAAGATAGGTTTTGCAATTGCACGTGATATTGCATTAAAACCCGGCTACAGGCTAACCCTTGTCGGAAGAAGTGAAAAACTCCTGGTCAAAGCATGCCGGGAGATTATCGCTGAATCCGGCAATACCGATATAAGCTACCAGGTAGTTGATCTGTCCATTGAGGCCGACATTCACTCACTTGCCAACTACTGGCAGGGACCATTGCACATCCTTGTTAACAATGCTGCAAGCTGTCCGTTAACCAGAACCGAAAATGCAGAAGGCATTGAGATGCAGTTTGCAACTAATGTGTTGGGGTATTACAGGATGATCATGGCTTTTGAATCCATTTTAAGAGCATCTGCACCGGCCAGGATAATAAATGTTGCAAGCTATTGGGCCGGGGAACTGGATATGAATGATCCGGAGTTTAAGTACAGAAGATACGATAACAATACTGCCTACCGCCAATCAAAACAGGCGGACCGCATGCTTTCAGCTGCTTTTGCCGGGCTATTTGATCCATCTGAAATAACAGTGAATGCTTGTCATCCGGGAGATGTAAATTCAAAACTTAGCAACAGCCTTGGATTTGGAGGCCATGAAAGCCCCGGCCAGGGTGCTGCCACACCGGTCTGGCTTGCGACATCAACTGCTGTTGCAGGTATCAGCGGTAAGTATTTCGAGCATCTGAATGAACATCATTGCAGGTTCTCGGCAAATATGGCTGACTGCA
>JAGLEK010000230.1 GCA_023145125.1 Bacteroidales bacterium
CTATGAATCGCTCAATTTAGGTGTTATAGAACTTCATCAAGATAAACTTCCTCACCTCTTTTAGCTGATTCATAAAGGGCTGCTATAAGCTGAAGAGATCTGCGGCCTTCTTCTCCTGAGCAGATGAGTTCTTCTCCGGTCCTGAGAGCAGAAATGAAATTCTTTACCTGTATGATATGCCCCTCGACGGGAAATATCGTTGCCGATGAAGCTGCTGTACTTGCTTTGCCCTTTACGTCGGTTATGGTTTCTTTTGCAACTATTTCTTTGGAATCTGATACAGCCCAGCTTGTGATTTTGTCTGCAACCAGTACAGTTGTGCCAAGTGTTCCATTGATATCAAAAACATTCCCCTGTCCCGGGTTTGTTGCAGAAGCGGTTTGCAATCGTCCGTATGCACCATTTTTGTAAGTTAAAATAGCAATTGCAATATCTTCAACCTCAATATCTTTGTGAGCTACAGTGTCAATTTTGGCATAGATTTTTTCTACATCTCCCATCATATAAAGAATAAGATCAATGCCGTGACTCCCCTGAGTTATTGAGCTCCCACCTCCTTCGTGCTCCCATGTTCCACGCCAGGCAGCACTATCGTAATATGCCTGATTACGCCAATACTTAATAGATGCATCTCCAAAAATCATCTTGCCGAATAATCCTTTTTCAATAGCTTTTTTTATTCTGTTTGGTGCTTCTTCTGTCCTTTTCTGATATATGACACCTAGTTTAACACCATTATCTTTGGCTACATGGATCATTTCTGTCGCATCTTTCACTTTTATTGCCATGGTTTTTTCAACCAGGATGTGTTTTCCCGCTTTTGCGGCAGCTATTGACTGTTGTGCATGAAGTCCTGTAGGGGTACATACACAAATTGCATCGATGTCTTCTCGTTTGATCATCTTTTGCCAGTCATCATTGATCTCGCATTTGTGTTTAGCTGCAAATTTTTCTGCATTTGCCCTGACAATATCAGAGACGGCTACGATTTTTGCATTGGTTTGTGCTTTAATTGCCTGAGCATGATATTCACTAATTATACCTGAACCAATAATACCAAATCTAAATTGCTTTTCCATTTTTTAATATTTTGTTAAAATGTTGATTATTACTATGTTTAGTGGAAACACGAAATTTAAGTTCTTTAATAGTATTTGTCGTCATCTACAGATTTTTCAGTAATTTATATGGAGGGACGCCTTGGTGCAAAACCACCTTTAAGTCCTGTAAGTATTTTTTATAGATTTCACGAGGTAAAGCATTATTTTTTTTGCATAATGAAGCAGCAAGTCCAATCACCTCTCCCATCATCCCGGTTGTTTGCATAACCCTTACTGTTCCTAAAGCCACATGGGTGGTACTAATATTGCGCCCGGCCATCATCAGGTTACTTATATTATGCGAATACAAACACCTAAAAGGAATACTGTAGGGCTGAATATTCTTTTTCCTGGCTATTGCCCGGAAGGTTTCTTCTTTTAGCCCTGGAACCTCCTTGGGGTAGTGAAGGTCAATAGGCCATGTGATTGGAACACAAGCATCGGGAAATATTTTGTTGTCCTCAATATCCTGTTGCTTCAATAACACATCACCTATCAGCCTGCGTGATTCTCTTTTACCCACAATATGGGCAACCCACTCAAGCCGACGGGCTATGAATTTTTCTTTTATGGAGCTTTTATTTTTCAGAAATGACCAGTGCCCATATATGACCCTGAAC
>JAGLEK010000231.1 GCA_023145125.1 Bacteroidales bacterium
TTACCATCCACTCGTATTTTCTCAGACGGTCGGCCAGGTAGTTATCTTCGATATAGGCAATGGCATGATCTTCCTTTTCAATACTGTAAGGTGCTTCGGAAAGCAGTGAAAGCAGGCCGGTATCTGTAGCCATTTCTGTGGCGATGGATGCGAAGATATACTCGGTAAGCGGATCTTCACCACTGGATAATTCTATGGCAAGAAGTTTTCGCTGTTCGGTTTCCTTTTGTGTATTGTAAACGAACAGTACGGCGGTGCTTAAAATTGCAAACAGGAACAAATACAATACTACTCCAGAGAAACCTACCTTGTCCAGATCAGGGCGGAAAGCAGCTTGAAAATAGAATGCAATTGCATAGATGATCAAGGGTATGAATAGCAGAAGATCGCAGGTGTGGATGAGCGTGCAGATAAGGAAATATACCAGGCTGGTTAAAAGGAAAAATGCAAAATAGCGTATGAAGGAACGCCCGGCATAATGATATGCAAGGCCGAGGATACGATATGAGACGAGGAAAAAGCTAAATAGCATTATCGTGAATGCAATCAGTGCAAGAAGTGAATCTGAGGTGAGGAAAAAGATCTCGTTTAGATTAAGGGAATATGACGCATCAATAACCAGGCTCCTGGCTGCCCAAAGGAACAATCGGTAAAAAATAAAAACATGCAGGAAAAGGGAAAAGGTAAGAAAATACTTACGGAATGCAGGCTTTTTCCTGTCAAGCCTGATGTTTTTATAAGTGATAAACAGCGTATAGGCGATAGTTAATATTGTGAGGGCATTAAAGATGAAATCACCCATGGAAGGCATAAAATCAGACGCTGCAAAAGAACCGGGTTTGAAGAAAGATGTATTGTGGAGGTTTACAGGCAGCTCGAAGATGAACATAAGTATGCGGAGGAGGATCACATCTATAAGGTATGCGATAACCAATAACAACCGGGATTTGACCAGGCTGCCAAACCGCAGGTATAATTGATATATGGCTGCATTAATTGCAAGAAAGGCAAAAGAATAAAATATCAGTAAAAGCAATGAGGGTATTGCACGCGGGTCGGGGTTGTCGGGGGGGGTGATGGAAAACATAAACCTTTCGCCGGTGTAAATGTTATGATCTCCCCGGATAAAGGAAATTTCGCTTTGTGGCGGAGCAGAAAACCCTGATTGGAAACGATTTTCGAGATAGATGTTCTGATACGGGTAATTCCATTTTATCAGAAACAGGCCGGCAAGACGATATTCACCAATTATGGTGTCGTTATAAAAATATATTCCGTTGGCCAGGGAAATAGTTCGATTACCGGCTTTTTCAACATGGGCTAGTTGAGAAAGAGGTACAGAATTATCAGACCAGAATATAAGCGAGTCGTTTTTATATGTATAAAAGTGAAATGCGAAACGGCTGTTAACATGTTCACGGATGAAGGCATCGGCATGATCCGAACCGGAAAGATAATTTGGCTGAGCGAGGGAATCGAGGTAAACCGAGAGTTTTTTTTCTGCATCATTAAAATCTGCCTGGAGTGTTTTTAGAATTTTTTCCGGGGAGGAACTATTATTGATGCGAAAATCATATATAAATGATGTTAATATGAAAATAAGTGCAAGAGATAAGTAAAAAAGAAATTTGCGGTTAATTTGCCGGTTATTTTCGGATTTGTCCATGTAAAAAGCTGTAAATCAATTAAATACCTCTCGACCTAAAATTAGGCGCTGTGATAGACGATTTACCGGACTGAAGGGGAATGTGCCACACAAGGGCAATCGTTTGTCAGGAGCGCTGAAAATGGCTTATTTTGACTTTTTAAAGATATAGATTAAACTTGAATAATTTCTTCCTTTAACCGATGCCTGAATATTTGACGAAAGGCCGGTAAACACTGCCTGAATTATTTTTGATCTTCCGGATTTATATTTTTCACTAAGCATAGAAATATAAAATGCATCAAGGAGCATTGGCCTGGAAGCGATCATGTCAAATCCATGCTCTTTCATAATTGTATTGATGCTATCCGGGGTAAAATGATAAATATGTCGTGGCACATCAAAAGCTGCCCAATAACTGCCGTAGCGTCTTGCATCATATGAATTCATATTTGGAAGTGCTACAAACAATGTACCATCAGGGCTAAGCTTTTCATGAAATGAGCTGAGGCGTTCAGATATGGGATAAATGTGTTCAAGAACATGCCACAGGCTGATTGCGCCCAGGCTCCCGTCCGGGATATCAGAAAGGCCTGCTTCATCTGTAATGGCAAGAGATTTGTTTTGTGAGGCCTGTTTGCGGGCTCCTTCATTTGGCTCAATGCCTGAGCAATCCCACCCGGCACGATCCATGGCATTCAGAAAATCACCGGTACCACAGCCATAATCCAGGAGAGTGTTACCGGAAGTATATTTTTCAAGAATACGTTTTTTATAAGAAATCGTATACTTCCTGGAAAGATGAAATAAGCGGTTAGTTATACCTGAAGATGTTTTAGAATGTGATACGTAGGCATCAGATTCATAATAAGGACTGATTTGATCGATTGGAGGGCGAGGATTGGTAAAACAAAACCCACAGGTTTCACATATTGCCAGTTTAAATTTCTCTCCGCTGACAAAATGATCCTTACATTCAAAATGTTCACGAAAGCTTTGGGCCCCGCAAACAATACACTTTTTAACAGTTTCTGTTATCATGGTTCCACGTGAAACATAAACGGCAAAGATAGGGAAATATAAAGGTTGATAGAAAGGGATTTTTTTGAGTTTGGTTCCACGTGAAACAATTCGGCTAACCTCCAAGGTATATAGCAAGGACGGCTATATCGGCAGGGGAAACCCCACTGATCCTGGCTGCCTGTCCGATCGTAATCGGGCGTATTTTACTAAGCTTCTCACGGGCTTCAAACGAAAGGGATGTTAGTTGCTGATAGTCGAAATCGTCCTTAATTGCAACATTTTCGAGTTTACCAAGCTTATTGGCAAGCTCCCTTTCCTTGTCAATATATCCCTGATATTTAATGCGAATTTCGGCCTGTTCGATGATCTCAGTGTTCAGGCCTTCCAGGTTTTCGATAAAGGCAGCTAAATGCGGAATACTTGTTACAAGGTCCCTGAAATGGATTTGTGGACGAAGCAATAAGGTGTCAATTTTTACTTTCTGCCTGAGCGGATCTGTTTCTTTTTCAGCAAGCATGTGATTGACCTCATCCGGAATGACACTTTCTTTTTTGCAAAACCGCATGAGTTGTTCCAATAACTGCTCTTTACGGTTAACCACCTCCAGCCTTGATTTATCGGCCAGGCCAATGTCATATCCCATAGGAGTTAAACGCAGGTCGGCATTGTCCTGCCGCAGGAGGATGCGGTATTCTGCCCGGGATGTGAACATGCGGTAGGGTTCATCGACACCCTTGGTGATGAGGTCGTCAATAAGCACACCGATATAAGCATCAGAGCGCCGGAGTATGAAATCAGGAAGCTCGCGCAACTTGCGATGTGCATTGATGCCCGCAATAAGCCCCTGGGCACCTGCTTCCTCATAGCCGGTAGTGCCATTTATCTGTCCTGCAAAATATAAGTGCTCGATAAGCTTGGTCTCCAGCGAATATTTTAACTGTACCGGAGGGAAATAATCATACTCAATTGCATAACCGGGACGAAATACCTTGGCATTTTCAAAACCGGGTATTTTATGAAGGGCGGCAATCTGTACATCTTCCGGTAATGATGAAGAAAAACCATTAAGATAATATTCGATCGTTGTCCAGCCTTCCGGTTCAACAAATAACTGGTGCTGGTCTTTGCCGGCAAAGCGATCGATCTTATCTTCGATAGAGGGGCAATACCTGGGGCCAATACCTTCAATCCTTCCGGTAAACATGGGGGA
Organism: Bacteroidales bacterium; assembly: GCA_023145125.1. GTDB lineage: Bacteria > Bacteroidota > Bacteroidia > Bacteroidales > B18-G4 > B18-G4. The sequence continues at coordinate 3,879 of JAGLEK010000231.1, forward strand.
TCGGGAAAATCCGGTCCGCAGGATATCATGTACAGCCTTATTGGTAAATGCCAGATAGCAGCTTCTTTGTTTTCGCAGTGTGCCGGTATCAGTGAAAGAAAACTTTCCGGGTACTGCATCACCCGGCTGCTCTTCAAGTTTTGAAAAATCTATGGTGCGGCCATCAATACGGACAGGGGTCCCGGTTTTCATTCGGGAAGCCTCGAAGCCGAGAGCGACAAGATCTTCTGTAATTCCTATTGATGCGATCTCGCCCATGCGCCCCCCGGAGATCTTCTTTTCTCCAATATGCATGATGCCATTCAAAAATGTGCCGTTCGTCAATATCACTGAGCGGCCTTCAATAGTATGGCCAAGGGATGTTTTAACACCATGGGCCCTGCCATCCTTTATCATGATGGAAACTACCATATCCTGAAGAAAATCCAGAGAGGGAATTTGTTCAAGCTGATTTCTCCATTCCATAGAAAACAACATTCTGTCGCTTTGTGCCCGCGGGCTCCACATTGCAGGGCCCTTGGATTTATTAAGCATCCTGAACTGGATCATGGTCTTGTCAGTGACAATGGCAGACAAGCCCCCTAAAGCATCTATTTCCCTGATGATCTGGCCCTTAGCTATGCCACCCATGGCAGGATTACATGACATTTGAGCCATATTCTCCATGCTCATCGTTACAAGCAAAACAGAAGAACCCAACTGAGCTGCTGCTGCCGCTGCCTCACAGCCGGCATGGCCAGCTCCCACAACGATGACATCGTATTGACCGAACATATTCATACTTTAAGGGAAAAGTGCTTTTAAAGTGGCAGCAAAGATAGATAATTATCCTCTTTTTTTGTCATTGCCGCTTTCTCTTCAACGGTTTTATCAGAATAGCCACAAAGGTGCAGGATACCATGAATAATGACCCTATGGTTTTCTTTATCAGGGGTTTGTCTAAACTTTATGGCGTTATCCATAGTACGGTCGTGGCTGATGAAAACATCACCAGATACCTCTGAATCTTTTTCGCGATAATCAAATGCGATCACATCAGTGAGGGTATCCCGCTCGAGAAATCGTTGGTTTAGTTCCAGCAGATAAGCATCATTGCAAAAAATAATATTGATGAAACCGGCCTCGAAGCCCTCAGTTTCAATTACCTGAAGAATCCAATCAAGGATGACGGATTCCTGGTCTATGCGATAATCAATATCTTCGGAGAAGAACTGGATAAGAGCACTCATTATAGATCAGACTGGGGGAAAAGGTTAAACCTTTTGCTTCCTGGTTTGGAAATATTCATTGAAGTGGCTGATCCTTTTTTTCATAGCCTCATGGCCAATTCCTGAGATACGGAAAAACATTTCTATGCTCCTGCCTTCGTTTGTGATATCAACCTTATCAGAAAGGGCGCGGATTAAAAAAAGTCCCCGTCCTGTATGGGTGGATGAGTCAATCTCAAGATCAAGCGGGTCCGCCACTACGTCAGGATCAAAACCATTGCCTTCATCCGTAACGATAAAAGACAAGCCTTTGGGCTTTGATTCGAAGACAACACGAATCTTTCTTGATTCATCATTTTCGTTGCCATGGATCAATGCGTTCCTGAATGCTTCTGTAAGGGCTATGAGGATATTTCCGAAGTAGGTGTCGTTGATGTTATAATAGTCACAAATCTCTTCTACAAATCTTTCGATGGAGCTGATATTTTCAGGCCTGGAGTCTAGTGTAAGTTTTTCCTTCCTACCCATTGTGGATGCATTTAATTACCAAAGTTATAAAAATATTCATTCACTTTGCGTTTATAATAAGGTTTTAAATCGGGTGGAACTGTTTTTAGGAGTTCAACTTCTTTTGATAGTATTCTTTTATACTCTAAAAAGTTGTCAGGGTTACTATATTCCTGGCTTTTTGCTTCCCTTGATTCACGACGCTCTTCTTTTTCTCTTTCACGCAGTGCTTTTTCATGCTTAAGGAGACGGGTGTAGATTTCTTCCTGCCTTTTCATAGTCTCTTCTGTAAGCCTCTTGTTTACAAGGTCCAGCTCGGTTTTTTCCATCTCTTCCATCAGCTTGCTCATGCCGCCATCACCCGTTTCGCCTGCAGCTTTTAATTCATCCAGATATTCTTGCATCTGACGACGGATCGCTTCCTGCTCAGCAGCCATCCTGGCAAATTGCTCACTGAGTGACTTCTGCCCTTGTCCACCCATGCTTCCCTGTTCTCCTTCCTCGCCCGGACTTTTCTGGCCATTTTTCATTTTCTGCATCTGCTGGTTGAGTTGTTTCTGCATTTCCCCCATACTCTGTGGCATGCCGCCCGGCTTACCCTGTCCGGGATTATTGCAACTGGAGTTCCCGGGCATATCCATGTTTTGCATCTGCTGCATTTGTTCAAGGACTTCTGAAAGAAGCAATGCGAGATTATTTACTGAGGTCATGACATATTGCTGGGCCATGGAGGCCTCTCCTTTTTTTCTCTCTTGCAGATATGAATTTGCGTCCTCTATGCTTTTATTGATCTTGTCAACCTCTTTGGTAACAAAAGGCTTGATCATTGCCTGACGCTTGCTTAATGCATAAAGAGAATCTTTAATGATCTCCATATTTTCCTGCAATTCAAACTGATGTTGAATGATATCCTGGTATCGGGGGTCTGCAAAGCTTGTATTGTTGAGATCAGAGATAAGCTCTTCCTGTTCAAACGATGTGATAAGCAGGTTCTCAAGGATTTCCCGAAGGACATTAATATCTTCGGCATTTGCCTGTTGCTGCATCTGCATTTGCATATTGAAAAGCATTTCTGCCATTTCCTTCATTTCCTCTCCGGCATTCTTTTGCGACTGCCCGGCCTTTTTCATTTTGCCATCCTGCAATTGCTCGAGGCTGTTCTCCATTTCCTCCTGAATGCTGTTCTCCATATCTTCTGTTTCCATGAGCTCATGGGATTTTTCCAACTCCTCATTCAGCTGTTCAATTTCTTCCATGTCCTCACGGATTTCCTTGAAAGCCTCATTCAATTCCTCCTGTTCTGACGACATTTCTTCCTTATCATTACTTTTATCAGCTGATTCTTCAGAGAGCTTCTGCTGGTCTTCTGCGAGTTTATTTAATTTTTCAATGGTTTCGCTTAGCTTTTTATCAAATTCAAGTTGTTTGAAAAGCTCTAAAGTTTTATCGAGTTCCATCTCGAGATCTTCAGCACTCATTTCCATTTTCTCCAGCATCTCCTGTACATCCTCCTTGCGGAGTTCGTCCAGCATCTTCTGTAGTTCTTCGAACAAGGCCTTCATCTCATCACTCATCACCTCATCGAACAATTCCTGTAATTGCTGCTGTTTGCGCAGGATGTCCTCGTTCACATCTTTGTACTGCTGCTCACGAGAGT
>JAGLEK010000232.1 GCA_023145125.1 Bacteroidales bacterium
CAAGTATTTCAAGTACTTACAAAACCTTTAGGTTTTTTAACAGTATAAAAGAATAAACCCATTTTGACAGACCTTTTTATCACCGGTTTTATTCAGATCAGATGGATTGATATCGTTGACATCTTTCTGGTAGCTGTGCTTTTGTATGAACTGTACAAGTTGCTGAAAGGGACTGTTGCCATCAATATCTTCTTCGGTATTGTGGCGGTGGTTTTGGTCTGGCAGGTGGTGAATGCCCTGCAGATGGAACTTTTGAGTGAGATACTGGGGGCTTTCATCTCTGTGGGTTTCATTGCCCTGATCGTAATATTCCAGCCGGAGATCAGGCGCTTCCTGCTTGCCCTGGGCACAACAACTTTTATGCGGAGCAAGGGCAGGAGGTTTCTTTTCTGGCGATTGAATATACAGGGGCTGCCCGGCATCGATGCCAACGCCATTGTGATGGCCTGCAGCCGCATGGCAGAAATGAAACAGGGTGCCCTGCTGATCCTTACAAGGAAAAACGAATTGAAACAATACATTAACACCGGCGAAGTGATGGAAGCACGCCTGTCGGCACCCTTGCTGGAGAATATATTTTATGGGCAGGGGCCGCTTCACGATGGTGCCGTAATTATCAACGGGAACACAATTATGGCTGCCGGCTGCATTCTACCGGTATCCGGGAATACAGATATTCCCAAAAGATTGGGGCTGCGACACCGTGCTGCAGTGGGCATAACAGAGGTATCCGATGCCATAGCCATCATAGTCTCAGAGGAAAGTGGCAGAATTTCCTACTCAGTTGGTGGTAAACTTATTTCTAAAGTCAGCGTTGCAGAATTGAAATCATTCCTCGAAGCGGAATTCAATGAAAAACAGCTTGATAAAAGCGAAGAAACCGAAGGCTAAGGCCCGGGATTTTATCCTTGTTTTAGATTCTCAACCAACTTAATCGCCTCCACTGCCTCTCTCACATCATGTACTCTCAGGATACCGGCACCTCTCAGCAAAGCTATTGTATTTAATACTGTTGTGCCATTGATGGCATCTTCCGGATTGATATCCAGTACTTTATTGATCATCGATTTTCTGGATAAGCCCACCAATATGGGGTAACCAAAGGCTGTAAAACGATCGAGCCTGTTCAACAGGGTATAATTATGTTTAAGAGTTTTTCCAAAGCCGAAACCGGGGTCAAGGATCAGCTGTGACGCGCCATGCTTCATAAAGTTATTGATCTGTGATTCGAAAAAGGCAGCGATATCTTCTACCACATCATCATATTTCGGGCCTGTCTGCATATTTCCCGGCTTGCCCTGTATATGCATCATCACATATGGAACCTTGTGGCTTCCAATAACCCTGGCCATATCAGGGTCGAAGGTACCGCCCGAAATATCATTGATCATATCAGCACCTGCCTCAAGGCACTTTTCAGCAACTGATGCATGGCAGGTGTCTACGGAGATGCAGATATCCCGATGGGCGGAGCGCATGGATTGTATTACCGGATGTATCCTGTGCCATTCATCTTCTGCACTGATCTCTTTGGCCCCGGGTCTGCTTGAAGCCCCTCCAATATCAATGATGGCAGCACCGTCGGCGATCATTTTTTCGGTACGGATGGCATAGTGCTGTTCTGCCTGGTATCTGCCTCCGTCATAGAAAGAATCAGGAGTAATATTCAGGATGCCCATCACAATGGGTGTGTGCAGATCCGGAAATTTCCCTTTGCTTTTCATCCTGTCGGTTTATGAAAATAATGTACCTTTATCGCCTTGTTGCCTGCGGTCGGTTCCGGCCGCTAATTTACGATATATGATGGAAAAAACCGCACAACAATTTGAAAGCATAATATCACAGTGCAGGGAGGTTTTTACGAAGAAGATGAAAGACTATGGCTTTGCCTGGCGTATTCTGCGCACACCCTCCCTCACAGATCAGATCTACATCAAAGCAAACAGGATACGGAGCATTGAAAGCAAGGGTGTCAGCAAGGTGGATGAAGGGAATATTCCGGAATTTATAGGTATCATCAACTATTCAGTGATGGCCTTGATACAGCTTGAACTTGGTGTTGCTGCAGAGGAGGATCTGGATGAAAACAGCGGCATAGAATTGTACAACAAATATATCTATGCTGCCAGGGATCTTATGCTGAATAAAAATCATGATTATGATGAGGCCTGGCGCAATATGCGGGTCAGCTCTCTTACCGATATTATCCTTATGAAATTGCTTCGGGTGAAACAGATCGAAGATAACAATGGGAAGACTTTTGTTTCGGAAGGCCTGGATGCCAATTATTTCGATATCATAAACTACGCTGTTTTTGCACTCATTCAGCTGGAAGAAGGACAGGGATGATGTTCATAAGGAATTTTAGCCGGATGCTCGTCGGCCTGGTATTTATTTTTTCCGGGACCGTAAAAGGTATTGACCTTCTCGGAACGGCTTATCGTATCGAGGATTATTTTATTGCATATGGCACCGAATGGGCCATCCCGCTGGCTTTGTTCTTTTCAGTCTTTCTATGTACCCTCGAGTTTGTTCTTGGAATATCATTGCTCTTTAATGCAGGAGTTAAGAGGACATCATGGCTCCTTTTTCCCATGATGATATTTTTTACTTTGCTCACGATGGTGGACGCTATCTGGGAACCGGTACCTGACTGTGGCTGCTTCGGGGACGCCATTAAACTTACAAATTGGGAAACCTTCTATAAAAATATAGTTTTGATCATCTTTACTTCCATCATCTTTTTTGGAAGAAAGAAATTCAAGTCTCCTAAGGCTTTTGGCTACACCTTCCTGGTTCTTGTGCTGTTTCTGGCCGGTTTCATCTGGTTCTCCAATTACAACCTGAACCATCTGCCCATGATTGATTTCAGGGAGTGGAAGGTTGGCACTGACATGGAGCCTGAAGGAGGGGGTGAAGCAAAAATTTACCTGATCTATAAGAATAAGGAGACAGGAGAAGAGAAGGAATTCTTTTCGAAGGAATTGCCATGGCAGGATTCTGTCTGGATGGCTCAATGGGAATTTGTCGACCAGAGAACAGATGATTCGGATGTCTTGAAAATACATGATCTGATCATTGAAAGCGCTGATGGTGAGGATTGGACCAAGGCTATTATCGGGAATCCCGACTTCGAGTTCATGGTGATTGCATACGACCTTGAGAGCACTGACCGCGATGCATTTGAACGGGTTAGATCCTTATTCGCTGAAACTGATGCAGATGGACTATCGATGATCGTGATCACAAGCAGCCTGCCTGAAACCGTAAGTATTTTCAGAAAGGACCTTTTCCTGGATGATCACTTATTGTTTTTCTATGGCGATGATACTGTGCTGAAGGCTATGGTGCGGGCTAACCCGGGAGTGATACTCATGAGAGCCGGTATTGTGCTTGCTAAGTGGCATTATAATGATATTCCTGCATATCAGGATATTAAGGAAGAATTTTTGAATGACTAAGACTCATGCTCCGCTTTATTATAAAACGTTTATGGTACGGATTGCTTGTCCTCTTTGGGGTGGTCACGGTAGTCTTTTTCCTTTTTAATATCCTGCCGGGAGACCCGGCACGCATGATGCTGGGCCAAAGGGCTGATATTGCTTCTGTTGAAGCCATCAATAAAGACCTGGGACGTGATAAGCCCTTGCACATACAGTATTTTAATTTTCTGAATGATATTTCTCCCGTCTCTGTTCATAATACAATAAACGAGGGTAGCTACTGGTACTTCGATGATGAAAAATATACCGGTGTTGAGCTTATCCCGCTTGGTGGCACCGGCATATTCCTGAAAAAGCCATATCTCAGGCGTTCGTACCAGAGTCAGCGCAAGGTGTCTGAAATATTGTCTGAAGCCTTTCCTAAAACCATGTTGCTGGCAGGAGTTTCCATTCTTTTTGCACTCATATTCGGAGTGGGCATCGGTGTTTTGCTGGCGGTGAAAAAAAATGTCATCCTCGACCGGGTTGCACTGGTTTTTTCTGTGCTTGGAATGTCGATACCCTCTTTCTTTGCAGCCATTCTCAATGCATGGATATTTGCCTTCGTCCTGGTCGAGTACACCGGACTTAATATGTTTGGCAGCCTGTATTCTGTTGATGATTACGGGCGTGGGGAGTACCTCGACCTGAAAAATCTGATCCTTCCTGCATTAACCCTGGGGATAAGGCCATTGGCAATTGTTGTGGAGCTCACCCGCTCATCTTTGCTGGATGTGCTGGGGCAGGATTATATCCGCACTGCAAAGGCTAAAGGTTTGGGGAAATTCAGGATCATTGGCAAGCATGCATTGAAAAATGCACTCAACCCGGTGATAACAGCCGTATCCGGTTGGTTTGCCTCACTGATGGCGGGTGCGGTATTTGTTGAATATGTTTTCGATTGGAAAGGTGTAGGCGTAGTAATTGTCGACTCGCTTGAAAAGTATGATTTCCCGGTGATCATGGGTGCAGTGCTTTTCATTTCTGTGATTCTGGTAATAATTAATATTTTTGTGGATATCATTTATGGCTTCCTTGACCCACGGGTGAGGTTTGCCTGATGCAGGCATCATTAAATAATCATAAACAACACTAATACAATGAGAAGAAAAATCGTAGCAGGAAACTGGAAGATGAACATGCGCTTTTCGGAAGCTGACGATCTCCTTACCCTGATCCTTGATGATATTGAAAATAAAGGAATCCCGGAACATGTAGATGTTGTGGTCTGTCCACCGGCACTATATCTTGAGCTCGCTACCGATATGGCGTTGGGTAAGCCATTGTTAGTCGGTGCCCAGAATGTTGGTGCATACGAGAGTGGAGCCTATACCGGTGAGATTTCTGCCGGCATGCTTGAATCGGTTGAGGTGGATTATTGCATCATAGGACATTCTGAGCGAAGGCAGTATTTTTATGAATCCAATGCAGATCTTGCTAAAAAGACCGATATCCTGCTTAAGCACGGGATCATACCCATTTTTTGCTGTGGTGAATTGCTCGACGACCGTGAAGATGATATGCACATGGAGGTTGTCAGCACACAGCTTGAAGAAGGCCTGTTTCACCTTGAAGAGAGTGATTTCAGTAAAGTGCTCATTGCATATGAACCTGTTTGGGCTATTGGTACGGGAAAGACCGCCACTCCGGAACAGGCTCAGGAAATGCATGCTTTTATACGTGCCCTGGTGGCTAAAAAATACTCCAAACAAATAGCTGATGAGTGTTTGATCCTTTATGGCGGGAGCTGTAACGCCGGCAATGCCAAAGAGCTCTTCTCGCAGGAAGATGTTGATGGCGGACTCATTGGCGGAGCTTCCCTGAAAGTAGAGGATTTTGCCACTATAATCAGATCAGCCTGACCCCTTATGAAGATATATTTTGAGGTAAGCATCCCCATAAAAGGGGAACCGGTTGAGCAAGTCCTGGCTCGCCTTTCTGTACTCGGTTTTGATGGTTTCATGGAAGAGGATGACCAGCTGAAAGCGTATATTGAAAAAGGTGATGTTGAGGCCGGCAGCCTGCAGGAACTTCTTTCTGATAATGATATCGCCGTTGCAAGGATCGATGAGATCGAAGACAGAAACTGGAATGCAGAATGGGAATCAGATTATGAACCGGTGATCATCGACGGGAAGATCATGGTTCGGGCACCCTTTCATGATCCGGTTCCGGGCATTGAATGGGACATTATTATTGAGCCCAAGATGTCGTTCGGCACAGCACATCATGAAACTACCTCGCAGATGCTTTCTTTGATCGCCCGGATGGACCTGTCCGGGAAAACGGTTTTGGATATGGGCTGTGGTACTGCCGTGCTTGCCATCCTGGCCGGAAAAAAGGGTGCAGGCAGTATTCTTGCGATAGATAATGATGAATGGGCATACCAAAATTCACTTGAAAACACCCTGCTGAATGATACCCCGGATATTGAGGTGCTCTCAGGGGATAGGAAATCCATCGAAAATCGTTATTTTGATATAATATTTGCTAATATTAACCGTAATATATTGTTAGAGGACATTCCGCATTATGCCGCGGCTTTAAATCCGGGAGGTATCCTGATGATGAGCGGCTTTTACCGGGACGACCTGGAACAGATCAAGAAAAAGAGTGCTGCGTGCATGCTCAGGCTTGCCGATTCACGTTCAAAAAATAACTGGACTGCTGCTATCTTCATTAAGGATCAGGCGAATGATTAAAAATCGACTCTTGCTCATAATGCTTTTTTCGATCCTGCTTCTCCAATTTCCCGGAAGCGGCCAGGCTCAGATGATAAAGGAAGTGCATCAGAACAAGAATGACTATTTTCTGGATATCACCACCATCCTGCAATATACAAGCAACAAGGACTATCTTGCCCGGGGGGAGGAGCTGCTGGGAAGCTTTGCCGGTGTATGGGAATCAGGATATTTCAAGCCTCACCACAGAGATAAGATCTATGAGGTTTCCAATGCGATGCTAAACAAATCGATGCGGTCCTATCCACATTTCTACGATTTCATAAGCAACCTGACCACCTTTGTCGAAAAGGGCCTGGATGATAACAGCCTGGAATTATGGCTTACTGAGCTTGATACATTGGGCACACTCAGGTCCTCAGGGCCTATGGCCGAATTCCTGGAGTATACCGTGAGTCTGTTCGGAAAATCCATTCTCTATGAAACAAGGTCCCGTGCATGGTATTTCAGGAATGGAACTTTCACCTTTGCATATGATAGTTTGCTGTACCTGGACTTTCCTGAACTCAACCTGATCTGTTCCACAGGCCGCGATAGCACAGTGATCATGCAAACGAGCGGAAAATATTATCCCTCCAATGAATTATTCTCAGGCAGGAATGGCAGAATCAGCTGGCTCAGGGCCGGATTTGATAAGGATGAGGTTTATGCCAGCCTGCAAAAATTTGATATCGACCTTAAGACACTCTCCTTCAAAGCAGATTCTGCGGTGTTGCATAATAAAACCTATTTCGATTTCCCCATTCAGGGGGTATTGATTGAAAAAGTCCTCTCCAGTTCTCCCGGCGACAGGGCTTCCTACCCGCAATTTGAATCGTACTTTGATGACTATGAAGTGCTGGGCCTTTTTGAGAATATCAATTATACCGGGGGGCTGGGAATGAGGGGAAGGAAGTTGCTCTTTACCGGTGAAAGCGATCGCCCGGCAAGATTCATCTTTAAAAAAGGCGGTGATTACTTTGCTGTTATCCGTTCAAGGGTCTTCGAGCTGGAGGACGAGGAGATCGTATCCAGTCCTGCCTCCTTTTCAATATATTTCGATGAAGATTCCATTTATCATCCCGGTTTGCAGATGAGGTATATTCATGAAGATAAATTGCTCAGCCTGGTAAGGCTGAACAGGGGGATCGCCCAGAGCCCGTTTTTTGATGCATACCATAAAGTTGATATGTATTGTGAAGCCCTTTACTGGGTCATGAACTCAGAAGAGATAAGTTTTGAAATGATCAGGGGGATCAGCCAGCGAAGTAAAATAAAATTCGAATCAGATAAGTATTATACAGAATTTGAATATTACAAGCTTCAGGGCATCGATGATGTGAACCCACTTGTTCTGGTGAAAAAGTATGCTGACCGCTACACGTCTAATATTGTGAAAGTAGGAGTCTTTGCTGACTTTATCCGTAAGCCTGTTGAACAGGCAGTATCCATGTTGCTGATGCTCGACTCCAGGGGCTTTGTAGTGTATAATTCCGATACGCGGGAAGCTTTGATAAAGCAACGCCTGTACGATTATCTTCGGGCCCATCACGGGGATATGGATTATGATGTTATTTACTTTACCTCAGAAACAGTTAATAAAAGTAATGCGGTTGTTGAACTGGCAACCTTCGATATGCTTATCAGTGGCGTTTCCCAGATATCGCTCAGCGACTCACAGATGGTGTATATATACCCGATGAATGAGGAGATAGTACTAAAGAAGAACAAGGACTTTACTTTTGCGGGCAGGATCAGGGCCGGACTTTTTGAATTCTATGCACATGAATGCTCCTTTGAATATGATACCTTTAAGATCAATATGCCGCTGATCGACTCTATGAGCTTTTTTGTGAGGGTGCCCGATACAAGCGAGAGCATGAAGGAACCACAGTATTACAGGGTGCAGGCGATGGTTGAGGACATGAATGGTTTTATGATGATCGACAAACCTAATAACAAATCAGGACTGAAGTCCTATCCTCAGTACCCGATCTTTACCAGTACCGACCATTCATTCGTTTATTACGACGGCAATACAAGAGCCAATAGCACATTCGATCGCGGGAAGTTTTATTATGAGCTCGATCCTTTCACACTTGACAGCCTGGATAACTTTTCAACAACAGGCATGATATTTCAGGGTTATCTTGCCAGTGGCGGGATACTGCCGCCCATACGGGATCCGCTGCGGGTTATGCCCGATTATTCGCTTGGACTGACAAGCATCACAGAGGAAGACGGCCTGCCGCTTTATGACGGGAAAGCCACATTTTATGATACGATCATAATGGATAACAGTGGATTGCATGGCGCAGGTGAACTGCAGTATCTGACATCGGTTACAGAAGCTTCTGAAATAGTGTTTTATACTGATTCGGTTTTTTCCACTACCAACAGCTTTATGATCGAAAGTCTGCTGGACAGTGTTGAATATGCCGATGTTTCTGTAGGAAAAGCATACCAATCCTGGTATCCTGATTCAAACCTTATGGTTGTTGAAATGATGGATGAGGCATTTAATCTGTACGACAGTACGGCAACATTCAGGGGAAGAATTTGCCTCACTCCTGATGCTCTGAATGGTGCCGGTGACTTTACTTTCGAACGGGCAGTGATCGAATCGGATGATTTTGTTTTTGGCCATCACAGTATGTGGGCCGACACCTCTGATTTTAGCTTGTATACCGATACTACATTCAGTGCCCTGGCCTTCTTCACAAATGATTACCGTACTGATCTAGATTTTGACCAGAGGAAAGGCAAATTCATATCCACAGGAGTTTCATCCCTGGTCGATATCCCTTTCAACCGGTTTATTTGCTATATGGATGAGATTGAATGGGAGATGGACATGCAAAGCATGCACCTGAAGAATAATATTGCCGAAGAGATTCCTGATATCAACGAAATGACCATGCTTGAGCTGATGGACCTTAACCTTTCAGGTTCCGAGTTCACTTCAACCCATCCTGATCAGGATTCTCTGCGGTTTTTCAGTACCAGCGCAGATTACGATCTGCAGAAGAATATTATCTATGCCGAAGATGTGAAGATCATCAGGGTTGCTGATGCTGCGATCTTTCCGGGCGATGGAAAGCTGAACATATTACAGGATGCCCTGATTGAAACCCTCAGGTATGCTGACATCATTACAGATACTGCATCGAGACACCACCATGTTTATAATGCCAATGTGAATATTTTCTCAAGGCATCAATATATTGCAAACGGTGATATTGACTATTTGGATATAGCGGGCGAATCAAGTCCCATATTCATGAGCAGCATCACTGTGGATTCATCGGGACGGACACTTGCTACCGGCCATATCTCCGATACGGCAGCTTTTATGCTGAGTCCGTGGTACTCATTCATAGGAAATGTTAAACTGGAAGCAAGGCAGGAATTTCTTTATTTTGACGGTAATTTCAGTGTAAGGCAGGATTGCTTCGATGATCACTTCGACAGGGCATTGCTCGATACGCTTATCAACCCTGATGATATACTTATTCCTGTTCCTGATAGCCTGAAAGGGCCTGATGGCGTGAATATTATGACAAGCCTTATGTATGCACCGGAGTCCGAACGTTTTTACCCGGCATTTTTTACGCAGAAACGAAGAGAGGGAGATATCTCAGTGCTTTCTGCCTCCGGGCTGCTTTCATATGATAAGGATAATGAAAGCTTCAGGGTTTCAGCAGAAAATGGAGCCGGACTGACGGAGTACCTGACACTGCACAACGACAATTGCTCACTGGAAGGGGTAGGGCCAATCTCCCTGGAAATGGAACTTCCACATGTTAAGCTTGATCTGTTTGGCCATGCAGGTCATTATATAATACCTGATTCTACACGCTTCGATATTGTGATGGGCTTTGATTTCTTCTTTGACCCTAATGTGCTGAAAAGGATATCAAAAAGCCTGAGTGAAACCAACCTCCCCGGAACGGAAACTACTGATCCTGTATTTCTAACCTTTCTTAAGCAACGTATGCCCCCCGGCGAAGCGGATAAGATCATTACAGACCTCAGTAATTATGGCGTCATCAGGCGCTTGCCGGAAAGTATTAAGTATACTTTGCTCATGAACCAGGTGAAGTTCCATTGGAGCCAACGTACCAGTTCCCTGGTTTCCTATGGTGATATCGGAGTATTCAGTATAGGGGATGAACTGGTTAACAGAATGGTGCCCGGCTATGTTGAGATAGATCGTAAAGCAAGTGGTTATGGAGTGGTCAATATCTATTTTGAAATCCCCGAAGGTGATTGGTATTTCTTCAGCTATCGCAATTATATCATGCAGGCCATCTCTTCAAATGAAGGGTTCAATAACGAGATACTTAACCTGAAAGCAGACAGGCGCATCATCTATTCAAGGGATGAGGAAGTACCCTATGAGTTCGTTATCTCAAGCAGGCGGAAAATGATCGATTTTAAACGTAAGATGGATAATATTTATGGAATAAGATAGTT
>JAGLEK010000233.1 GCA_023145125.1 Bacteroidales bacterium
TATAAAACTGCTCAACTATAACCACCAGGTCGAACCCATAGGTAATCAATAATGTGACTACCCTGTGCAGGGGGGCACTTAAAACTGCGAAGGCCCCGCCTAACATATAGCCGAGCATATTTCTCCCAAAAAGGAACATAAAAAACTCCAGGATCAATGCCTCGCTGAATATCCCGACCATGGGGCCTATAATCACAGCGGAAGGCGATATGGATTTAAGCAATGCAGCTATCAATCCTGCCTTCCAGACAAGTCCTTTATTATCCCAAAGCTGTACAAAAGCTATTATGAGGCCAACGCTGGCAAAAGATAGGATGGTTCCGGCAAAAGGAATGTGAAGGTTATGCAAAAAACTTCCGATAATGATCTCAAAAGAGGCCCATAAACTACCCATTACGGCAGCCTTTAGCCAGGTTTCGCTTAACCGGTTTGTGATTCTCCTTGGCATGAATAATTAATTCAATGAACGAAAGTATTTGAAAATTTTCAATCACAGCAGATCAAACGTATTTTTCTGAGAAAAAATCTCACTATGTTTAAAGAAATGCTGTGCTGGGAAATGAAGTATCTTTGACCCTCAACATTTACGATCTTGGCAGATAAAGCAGGCATACCATGTTATCATTGCGGGGAGGATTGCGGAAAACATCCTGTCATGTTCGATGATAAGCCGTTTTGCTGTACAGGCTGCAGAACAGTTTATCAACTACTCTCGGATAATGATGCCTGTGATTATTATCAGATAGAAAATGCCCCGGGGCTGAAAAATATTTCAGCTGAGATCGGCAACAAATTTGCCTATCTCGATAATGAAAAGATCAAATCAGAATTGCTGGAGTTTTCTGATGGAGGTATCAGCAAAGTAAGGTTTTTCATTCCCAGTATCCATTGCAGTTCCTGTATCTGGCTTCTCGAAAACCTGAACCGCTTCAATGAAGGGATCGTTCAGGCTACTGTCAACTTTGTTAAGAAAGAAATTAACATTACATACCGGGAAGAGAAAATAAGCATGCGTCAGCTGGTGGAATTGATGTCATCAATTAACTATGCTCCACAGATCAGCCTGGATGACCTCGAGAAGAAATCAAAAAAAACTACCAACCGAAGCATTTATTATAAACTTGGAGTAGCCGGATTCAGCTTTGGAAATATTATGTTGCTCAGCTTCCCTGAGTACCTGAACTACGACAATGCCCTGGAATTATCATATCGCTCTGTCTTCGCCTGGATAAACCTGGTATTGGCAATTCCGGTAGTCTTTTATGCGGCTACAGATTATTTTATTTCCGCAATAAAGGGTTTAAGGAAAGGGATAGTCAATATAGATTGTCCTATATCACTGGGGATATTTGTTTTATTTGCCAGAAGTGCCTGGGAGATCATCGGGGGAAGTGGGGCCGGCTACCTGGATTCAATGTCAGGGCTTGTATTTTTCCTCCTGATCGGGAAGTGGTACCAGGGTATTACCTACCAGGCATTATCTTTTGAAAGGAATTACAAATCCTATTTCCCGGTTGCGGTTACGGTTATCGATGAGGATGAGGAAGAAACTTCCATTCCTCTGAAAGATTTAAAGATCGGTGACCGCATAGTCGTACGTAACCAGGAACTTATTCCGGCAGATGCCATTTTATTGAAAGGCAAGGCAAGTATCGATTATAGTTTTGT
>JAGLEK010000234.1 GCA_023145125.1 Bacteroidales bacterium
AAAAAACCGGCTGAGTTATTAATTCTGCCGGTTCTGGTTTGTAAACTTCAAATCTCGGTTATTGTATAATAACCTTTTCAATTTGATTTATCCTGTCATTGTACAGCCTGATAAAGTACAGGCCTTTTGGTAAGTCAGTGAGATTAAATTCCATTTCCATGTCCCCGTCATTATTTAGGGTATGGCTTTCGATCAGGCCTCCGTCGCTGCTGAAGATGGCTATATCGAGTTTGCTTTCCATGCCCGCAATGCTCAACTTAAAGGAGCCCCTGTTCGGGTTGGGAATGATCTGTACACTCATCTTATCACCGTAATTTTCTCCTACTCCAACGCTGTTGTAAACAAATACTTTCAGTGAGTCGGATGGCACTCCGCCGCATTCATTGACGGCAAAGACTTTTACATAAGCAAAACCATGAAATGCTGCGTTCCAGGTGACAGTCGAGCTAATCCCGCCACCGGCAATATTACCGGAGGTTAGTGGGGAAAGTGTCCAAAGGTATGTGAGTGCACCGGTGGCGCTCTGTGTTTCATATTGTGATGTCGATGTAAAGTGGATGTCCACCTCAATAGGCCCTGTGGGTGTATCCGGTGTTTCCGGTAAAGGATCGATACTGAGTGTCATCTTGTCTGTTATGCTGCCACTACAAGGTGTGATGGCGGTTGCCGTGATGGTAAGCACTACTGTACCATTGCTGATATCGCCGCTTCCCGGTGTGTAAGTTGCATATAGCAGGCTGGGGTCATCAAAGGTACCATCACCTGCAGAGGACCAGTTTATTGATCCATAGTTGGAAGCAGTTCCCAGCGATGTATAAGTTTCGCCTTCACAGATGCCGGCGTCAGGGCCTGCACCGACTACAGGCATTGCCTGAATGCTTAGAACCATGCTGTCTTCAATATCAGTATTACAGGGTGAAATGGATGTTGCCGTGAGTGTAAGTATTACCACTCCATTGCTGATATCGCCACTACCCGGTGTATAGGTTGCATCGAGCAAAGTGGCATCATCGAAGGT
>JAGLEK010000235.1 GCA_023145125.1 Bacteroidales bacterium
ATAAACGGCACTGCATTAAAAAAAATAAAAAAGATCTTAAAGATTCCCAGGAAAAGGTAGAAAACGGGATTAAATTTTTCCTTCGGCATGGGAAAGAAAGCGATTTGTGTTTTGTAAAGAAAATTGGGCATGATCATCTGACAAATCACCCAAAAAATCAACAGTCCGCCATTAATAATGGTGCACCACATGAAAAACTGTGTGAAAAATTGTAAATCCATTGTTTCTGTTTTTTACCTTTGTTACTCCAATAATTATTAAAACCAAATACTCAACAATCAATGTTTAAAGTTAATGAATATTACGAAGGCAAGGTTAAATCGCTTGCATTTGAAAATGCTGAAGGCAAGCTTACCATTGGCGTAATGGCGCCGGGAGAATATGAATTCGGTACCTCAACAGTAGAATATATGACGGTTGTTTCAGGTGAATTGACCGTTAAGTTGCCGGGTGAGGATGAGTGGAAAAGGTATGCTCCCTTTGAAACATTCATCGTTGAAAAGGATACTTCTTTTAAGCTGATCGTAAAGCAGGAAACGGCATACAAGTGCCTTTATAAATAATTCCTGAGTCCGGCCATTATTTTTTCTGTCGCACCCGTATTTTCAGTCATATATGTTTTGCATCTTGAAGCAGCTGACTGGTAGTTCTGCGCATCATAAATAAGGACATCCAATAACTCACTCATCTGCTCCGCAGACTTTACTGTAAAAGCCCCACCCTGTTCAACAAGATCAACGGCCTCCCTGAAATTATCATATTTAGGACCGAAGATCACCGGCATGCCATTTACGGCAGGCTCCTGGATATTATGCAATCCGGTGGCAAAGGCACCACCGATATAGGCAATGTCGGCATAGCGGTATATCGATGACAAAACACCGATTGTATCAATGATCAGAACCTGCTTATCCAACCAGCTGGCAGGATCATCCCGGGTGTATCTCGCCACATTCACATTCATGGTTTTAATAAGCTGCCTGATCCGTTCTTCTGTCACCTCATGAGGAGCAATGATCAGCTTCAGCTCCGGGAATTTGCCGGGCAGGCTTGCCAACAGCTCTTCATCCGGTGGCCAGGTGCTCCCGGCCAGCAAAACCTTGCTTCCCGCACAGAACTTTTCGATATCAGGGTTTTTAGTCTTATTCTTTAAGATGTCAGCCACACGGTCGAAACGGGTATCCCCACTCACCGTGGCCTTTTCTATCCCGATACTTTTAAGATTTTCAGCCGAAACCTGATCCTGCACAAAAAAGTGATCAATACTTCGTAGTTTCTTCCTGAACCATCCGCCATACCATTTAAAAAAGGGCTGCCCGTTTCTGAAAAGGGCAGAGATGAAGACAGTAGGTACTTGATGCTTTTTCAGCACCGACAGGTAGTTATACCAAAATTCATATTTGATAAAAATTGCAATATCAGGGTTTAGCTTTTCAACAAAATACTTTGCATTTCCCCGGCAGTCAGGTGGCAGGTACATCACCTTATCTGCACCTTCGTAGTGTTTTTTTTGCAAATATCCCGATGGGGAGAAAAAAGTCAGCAGTATCTTGTGTTCAGGATATTTCTTTCCAAAAGCTTCCATCACCGGCCGCCCCTGCTCAAACTCACCCAGCGAAGCAGCATGGAACCAGGCAACATTATCATTTTCACCGAAGGCTTCTTCCAGCTCTTGCTTCCATCCTTTACGGCCCTGCACCCATGCCCTGGCCTTGCTGTTGAAAAGAGCAGCAAAACGTATCAGGAGTGTATAAATGGCAATGCCAAATTGATATAGGAAAGACATCTCTGTTAACGCTAATTATAGTAATAGCCGGTAGGTGCACGCCTGTATAGCGGGATTACCCAGGCGATCTTTATGCCATAAAACAAATCCAGATGCTGTGAATTGTCCTTTTGACGTGTATCGAAATTCATATCACGGCGGTTCTTTGTCCAGGCCTGTGAAAACTCAAAGCCTGCATAGAAGTTCCACATCCGCGAATCTCCCAGAAAGAAATACCCGATAGACTCAGTAAGGCCAAAACCTGAAGTTAAACGATCATATCCTTTCTTATAATCCCCTTTCAGTTGCAATGCAGTATTATCTTGCACACTAACGAACATTCTGTGTTGTACATATCCAAGGCCGAGTTTGACCATAATGCCCGAATTGGGGTTGTGTGATAACACCGGGAACAGTTTTCCTACCTGGCCCCAGATCGTATGTCCGCGCAGAAAATACTGGAATATGGCATATTCACCACTCTGGCCAATGATCTGTCCTTCAGAAGTAATGATGTCCTTGAGGATCTCGTTCCCTTGCTTAACCCTGCCACCCCATAAATAATTATACTCTATGCCGAAATAAATATTCTTATTTGTTTTAAAGCCAATCCCGGCCCCCAGGGTTGATGAAGGGCCAAACATTTCTGAGATGTCACCGCCAAGCAGATGAAAACCATAGGCGGCATATACTACAGGGGTGTGTATGACAGAATCCCTGACATTCACCTGCCCGGAAGCAAGGATTGCCGGCATTGAAAAGGCAAATATCAGGAGTAAGCGTAGTAATTTTCTCATCGTCCAACAAAATAACGAAAAAAAGGCCAGACTGGTATGCAAATGGAGTCAGTTAATTGAAAATTGATTCGCTTTGAAAATACTTAAAGTGTTAGGTGTTGGGTGTTAGGTGAACTCATTACTCTAACCTCATAGCCCTTCACTACCAATCATAACTAATCATTAATCATTTGCCTGCCTGCCGCAGGCAGGGACCTCATCACTCAGAATCCCTGCACCCCGTCCCC
>JAGLEK010000236.1 GCA_023145125.1 Bacteroidales bacterium
TCTATTCAAAGGTTGATTAAGCAATAATATTTTATTACTTTTCCCTTGATGGAAAAGGAACCAAAAAATCCAGGAAACAGGTTTCTTATAAACAAGAAATCCTAAACTTACGCTTTTTATTTGCTACTTTGTCAGAGCGCCGCGCCCTTCCAAGTTAAAAAAATGATAAGTTGTCATCACGAGCACTTCATAATATTCAGTATAAACTCCGTCGAGTGATTAGCATCAAACTTGCAACAGACATTCAGTAAGAACCCGATAAAGTTTTAACCGGACACCAAAGATTCGATATTCAATATTCGAAGGAGATAGAAGATTGAAGAAGTTAAAAAAAAACGGCCCGAAGGCCATTTTTTTTATTTCATCATCTCCGCATAATACTTATAAAAATACGGTATCGTCTCTATTCCGTTAAAGAATTGCTCCAGCGGATAATTCTCATTGGGTGAGTGTATCGCATCTGACTCCAGTCCGAAGCCCATGAGGATGGACTTGATGCCCAGTATCTCCTCAAAGGTTGAGATGATCGGGATGCTTCCGCCACTGCGCACCGGAACAGGTTTCTTACCATATACTTCCGTATATGCTTTGTCAGCTGCCAGATAAGCGACCATATCGGTAGGGGAGACGTATCCCTGTCCTCCGTGGAGGGCTGTTACCTTAACCGTTACAGATGGTGGTGCAATGGACACAAAATGTTTTTCAAAAAGCTCGGCAATTTTGATATGGTCCTGGTGAGGTACAAGCCTCATTGATATCTTGGCATAAGCTTTTGAAGCTATCACCGTCTTGGCGCCTTCTCCTGTATAACCACCCCAGATGCCGTTTACATCCAGTGATGGGCGGATACCGGTACGTTCGTTGGTACTGTACCCTTTTTCGCCCCAAACCTCGTCGATGTCGAGGGCTTTCTTGTACTCATCGAGGCTGAATGGCGCCTTGGCCATCTCTGCCCTCTCAGTGTCACTGATGTCTTCCACATCATCATAGAATCCCGGAATGCTAATAACATTGTCATCATCAGTGAGGGATGCTATCATCTTTGTAAGGATGTTGATGGGGTTGGCAACGGCGCCACCGAATAATCCCGAATGAAGGTCTTTGTTCGGTCCGGTCACCTCAACTTCCATGTATGCAAGGCCGCGAAGGCCGGTTGTAATGGAAGGGATGTCGGGTGCTATCATACCGGTATCAGATACCAGGATCACATCTGCTGTTAGCAGTTCCTTGTGCTCTTCACAGAATTTACCCAGGCTGGGAGAACCAATTTCCTCTTCTCCTTCAACCATGAACTTAACGTTACAGGGAAGGGTGTCGGTATTCACCATCAGCTCAAAGGCTTTGGCATGCATAAAGGCCTGGCCTTTGTCATCGTCGGCACCACGGGCAAAGATCTTGCCATCGCGGATCACCGGCTCAAAAGGATCGGTTTCCCAGAGATCGATCGGATCGACGGGCATTACATCGTAGTGGCCGTAAACCAGGACCGTAGGTGCAGAAGGATCGACCATCTTTTCACCATATACTACCGGGTTTCCTTCTGTAGACATGATTTCTGCCTTGTCGGCACCGGCTTTTAGCATTGATTTTTTCCAGTATTCAGCAGCTTTCATCATGTCATCCTTGCGGGCTGACTCAGAGCTGATGGAAGGGATCCTGATCAAGCCGAAAAGCTCATCAAGGAACCTGTCCTTATTTTCTTCAATATACTTTTTAACGTGTTCCATAGTATTAGTTTGATTTAAATTAATATCAACTTGTTGGGCATTGGGCGTTGGGCGTTAGGCGTTGGGCAGCAATCCAGCATCCAGTATCCAGCATCCAGTATCCAGCATCCAGTATCCAGTATCCAGCATCTA
>JAGLEK010000237.1 GCA_023145125.1 Bacteroidales bacterium
AAGCGAGGCGGGAGAAGGACCTCTGTCGGCTGGCAACGACATCTGTGAATATTTCCTGTAGGCTTATTGCATATATGCTGGCAGAACGTCTTGCCGGCTTTATGCAAAACTACAGGCAAAGCCCTCTATCTGTGTAGGAGAAAATTGATACAGTTCCTTCGTCGTTCACTGCGTTCTCTCCGCAGGATGACAATTTTTACTTACCAGCTTTAATGATAAACACCAAAAACCGATTACAACTTAGTTTGCAGAGAAAAGAGGGGGATGGTAGGGTGGGGCTATGATTCATAACTTACTTGTCTGCATATAATTGTTGATCATTTTTCCGAAATAGTGTAACCCCTGTTATGCTATTTGACGCCTAATGATTAATGACCCTCCTTCGGCGGGCAGGTTAATGAAGATTGGTAGTGAAGATCGATGAAGTATGAGTGTAGAATTCCTCCCAACATCAAGTATCAAAAATTGAAAATCGAAAATAAACTCAACACTCAACACTCAACACTCAACACTTTTTTCGTATTTTTGGTTCCCTAAATCCAAAACATGGCCCTGATCCATTCCGTCATATCGTGGTTGATGAAAAAGCGCATTCACCAGATCGAGCTTTTTATGAAGTATCCGCATGAAGTGCAGGCTGAGTGGTTCAAGAAGCTTCTGAACACGGCTAAGGATACCGAGTGGGGCAAAAAGTATGATTATCAGTCGATAAATACCTATGAAGAATACCGTAACCGTGTTCCGCTCAATGATTATGACTCGATAAAAGGAGATATCGAACTCCTGATGAAAGGAAAACAGAACATCCTATGGCCTACGGATATCCGCTTATTCGCGAAATCAGCCGGAACTACCAGCGATAAGAGCAAGTTTATCCCGGTAAGTGAAGAATCCATTGAGGAATGTCATTTCAAGTGCGGAAAGGACATGTTATCGCTATATTTCACTAATTACCCGGAGGCCAGCATGTTCGACGGCCGGGGCCTCGCTATGGGTGGCAGCCATACCATAAAAGAGATCGACAATGAAGAATATTATGTTGGCGACCTCTCAGCCCTCATAATACAGAAACTGCCGTTTTGGGCAGAGTTTGTCAGGGTTCCAAAGCTCAAACTCGCACTAATGGACGAATGGGAAGAAAAAATTGAGAAGATGTCCCATGCCACCATTCCCCGTAATGTTACCAGCCTCTCAGGCGTTCCCTCATGGACACTGCTTTTACTCAACCGTGTCCTTGAGATCACAGGAAAGGATAATATCCTCGAAGTCTGGCCCAACCTGGAAGTTTTCTTTCACGGTGGTGTGAACTTCGGCCCGTACCGTCAGCAGTTTGAAATGCTGATACCTTCCGCAAAAATGCAATATGTGAACAACTATAGTGCCTCTGAAGGGTTTTTTGGAATACAGGAAGGGCAGGAAGCAGATGACCTGCTCCTTATGCTCGACTATGGTATTTTCTATGAGTTTATTCCGGTGTCGGAATTGGATAAAGATCAGCCGAAGGCGATCCCGCTCAGCGAAGTTGAAAAAGATGTTAATTATGCCATGGTGATAACCACAAACGCAGGATTGTGGCGCTATATGATCGGAGATACGGTAAAATTCACCTCTACATATCCTTTCAGGATAAAGATCACAGGCCGGACCAGGAGCTTTAT
>JAGLEK010000238.1 GCA_023145125.1 Bacteroidales bacterium
AATGTTACAGCGGCATCCATGTCACGTCCAACAATGTTGGAATATGTCCATGTTGACAATGAACTTCCTGAATAAGCAACCTGCACTGCATATGCATACCAGCCCATTGGCAGAGCGCCAAAAGCATCATCATCAAATGTGAATGTGGTTACATTTTCAAGTACGGTCATTATACCTGTAGCAGGTCCGAGGTTAGGATCAAAGTCTGACATACGTGCTACTGTGTAATACAGTACAGTTTCGCTGTTATCTACATAGCCTTCGATATTTCCTGTGCTACCTGCTTTAACAGTACCCGGACGTGTTACAAACGGGCTGTTGTTAGCGGTAGAGAAATATTCACTGGCTTTTTCACGGTTAACCTTTGGAGGATAAACCATGGTATAGCTATCCGTAAGAACGTCAGTCTGTGAACCTTCAACGTATGCACGTATCATAAAGTCCTGATAAACCGAAAGGCTCCAGTCAGGAGTAATGGTAGTACGGCTATAGCTCCTGTAAACATTAGGGAGCGAAGCGTCGATACCGATAGGTGCAGTATTTGGTGAAGGATTGATCTGAAGCATTGACAGATAGAACTCACCATCGTCAAGGGTAACATCGAGTCCTGAGAACTCAACCCATCCGAAGTTATTAACGGTAACGGTTATTGAATCAAGTACAGTTCCCGGCATGCCGGCAGCTCCGTCATCATCATAAACCATCAGTACGAAGTCTGTACCTAACCAGCTACCTGCAGGGAAGGTGCCGTCGCCAACAAACAGGCGGCCACCGATAACAGTTGCAGGATAACCCAATGGGGTAAACTTAACAGCGTTCTCGTTGCCGGCTGTACTCCATGCGAAGAGGTCTTCTGCCTCGCCATCGTCATAGATGATCTCGTATGGTCCTTCAGGAAGTGACCATTCAACCTGGCATGTGTCTTCTGCAGGATACAGTACTGTGGCTAATACCCAGGGTACCGGATTTGGAAATTCGTACATACATACATCCAGCGGGGTAACAATACCCGCAGCAGCAAATGTATCTATTACAGTTTTAGTAAAATAACTGAGTTTTTCGAAAGTTACCATGTAATAGTCTTCATCAACATACAGACTGTAATTACCACTCGCGTCGGTAAGTGTCTGGAATGGAGCTGCAGTAACAGTAACACCTGCAAGAGGCAGTCCTGTTTCACAATCAGTAACATTACCTGCAAACTGACCGGGAATGGTCACGTGCATAAGGTTAGTAACAGTAACTGATGGGGTAACCGGGTCGTTGGATTCTACAAAGAAATCCTGATAATAATCGCCCGCGGGGAATCCTGTGGCATCCCAGGTAACTGTCACAGCTTCTGAGCCATTTTCAGGTACAAAGCCTGCCATAGGAGTAACGTCGATGATAAATCCGGGGCATGCAGCCGGTCCGGCTCCGCCTGTAGGATCAACACCACCAAGGCCATCACTGAAAACAAGCGCGCCGAAGCCGTCATAGATATAATATGAATTTTCGTAGCACCAGCTGCCACATGAGAATGTGGAAGAGATGGTTTGTCCGCTGGCAGCCGTAAAGTATTCATATACCGGGCCACCGCCTGACATGGTAATACCGTCAAGAGCAATATCGCCATCGACGTAAACTGTCAATGCGCCACCGTTCCATCCGTCACCAAAGTCATCATACATCACAACTTCGTGATCACATCCTCCTACAGGAGGAATAGTATATGCCAGTGTTCCAATACCAAGGTTGTAGATAGTGGTTTCCCATGCATACTGTGTGTCTGTCCATACCCATGCTTCATGGAAATCAGGATCGACAAAGACCACTGGTAAATCCCAGTCTACACATGCTTCGTCTGAAGGTACTGAAGTTCCTTCATCGTAGAATGTTTGTACGGTATAGCAATATGTGCCATAGTCAGGAAGGTCTTCCTGGTATGTTGTAGTAACAGATGTTCCTACAGGCACGCCGTCTCTCTTAACAATAAAGAACTGGAATGTCAGATCTGTAGCCCATAACCAATTGAGCTCAACAGTACCAATGATATCGTCGATAAGTGTGACGGTAAGGTCTGTTGGCGGTACCATTGGATCACCAGCGATGATCATGGTACAAGGAATGGTAATGGTTCCAACATCAGGATCCTGTGATGAGAATACAAGGTCAGCAGTGTAAACTTCACCTGCCAGTGTACCCTGTGCATCAAAGTTGGTAGGAACATTGTCGAGTCCGCCCATTGGGGGAACAATGTTATCATAATAATCAAGTGTCAGCCATGAGCCGGCACCTCCTGCGCCAAGGCAAAAGGAACGAGGTCCGCCTGCAGTTACTGAATAAGATGAACCATTCCAATTTAAGGCGCTACCTGTTCCAGCCACAGAATTTCCCCACCACAACATACATGTTGAATTACTTTGTATAGTAATCCAGCCATCAGCTAGATCAACAGAAGGGAATTCGCAATACCATTGAGAAACAGGATAACCCGCAACACTTTGACCTGTAGGATCAAGTAAAGAGGATACTGTGTAAGAGGCAACAAGTGCACCAGGCTGAGCTCCAGCTTCGTAGAATTCGATCAAAAATTCTTTTGGATCCTCACTACAACTGCCTTGCGTGGCTGTCAACTGAATTCCCCAGAATGCAACAGAACCAATCATATCAGTTAAACCACTGAAAGAAGAGTAAACTAAATTTGGAAATCCAGGATCAGAAACTGTATATGACCAAGAACCAGTGGTTGGTGTATTTGGGTTCGTAAAAATATCTTCAGGGGCACAATCAAAAGTTGCATCGATTCCATCATCAAATGGAGCTCCAGTAAACACTGTACTTGGATCTGGAGGTGTATTTAGTGTTTGGCCAACAGGAGCATGTCCTGTAAAATCAGTGACAGGATAAACAACTTGAGCATTCCAGGTCAGAGGACCATCGCCTGTATTCAGTATACCTGTTGAGGTAGTGAAATACTCTTCCGGGTTGAGTGTATAAGTGTGGAAGGTAGGTGAAATGATCATGGTTGGTGCTGTCAGGATGAAATCCTGCTGTATAGTACCACCTGAAGGTATAGGCACA
>JAGLEK010000239.1 GCA_023145125.1 Bacteroidales bacterium
TCGAAAGGATTGGGAGTATCCTTTTGCAATGTCACAAAATAGATACTGCTCATATCACGGTAGGCATGATTCCATTCTGTATTGCTGTATATCGGGTTAAAGTCGCGGTTGGAAGTGAAGAAGAGATACTTGCCATCATCACTGAACACTGCACCACCGCAATCGTACCAATCATCAGTAATGGCTTGTTTTTCTCCTGTCTCCAGCTTATACACATATATTTTTGATACCTTAAGGTTCTCAGGCAGGGTATAGGTGATCCACCTGCTGTCGGGCGACCAGTTATAGTTCCGCATCTCCCAGCTGCCGGCCTGCTCAACCTGTGTGACCTTGCCGGATTCCACATCAACATACTGCAGCCGAAGTTTCTTGTCGGCCCATAAAAGCATTTTCCCGTCAGGCGACCAGACCGGGTTATATTTATATGTATCGCCATCATCAGTGATCTGCTCAGGCTCTCCTGTGCCATCCTGATTTATGAGATAAATCTCATCCTCTCCCGTAACGTCAGAGATGTAGGATATATATTTCCCGTCGGGCGACCATTCAACATTACGGTCATTTACACCGCATGAGCCGGTAAGGTTCCTGGTGATCCCTGATTTCACAGGCACTGTATAAACATCTCCCCTGGCACCGAAAACAACGCGTTTGCCATCAGGTGCGACAGCATAAGAATTGATCGACTTGCTTGCATCCTTTATCTCATTCCGGCCTGACGCAAGATCTTCAGCAATGACCACTATCACTTTGTCGATGATACCGGTATTCAGGTCATATGTATAAAGAAAACCACCATTCTCATAGATTATGGCTTCATCGCCAAGAGAAGGGAATTTTATATCAAATTCTGTATAATCGGTCAGTTTTTCGGTATTTCCGCTTTCCGTATCATACACAAAAAGGTTCATGGTGCGATCACGGTCCGACAGGTAATAGATCTTATCAGCATGCCACATCGGAAAGATATCCTGGTATTCGTTATCAGTGATATTCTCAATAGTTTTGGCATCGAAATCATATATCCAGACATCATCAGCCATACCCCCTTTATAATACTTCCAGGTACGGAATTCGCGGAACACCCTGTTATATGCAAGTTTCTTCCCGTCAGGTGAATAGGAACAGAATCCACCGGCCGGCAAAGGCAATTCTTCCGACAGCCCACCCTCTTTTGAGGCTAAGAACAACTTTCCTTTAAAAGAATTGAAAGACTGCTTCCTGGAGCGGTACACGATCTTGTTGTTATCCTTCCAGGCCATAACGATATTGTTTGGCCCCATCCGGTCTGAGATATCATCCCTGCCCAAAGTGGCGGTATATGTTGCCCTGAAAGGCACGCCACCTGTAGCCGGCATCACATACACCTCTGTATTTCCATCGTATTGCCCGGTAAAAGCAATATTG
>JAGLEK010000024.1 GCA_023145125.1 Bacteroidales bacterium
TCATGAAGTACCTTATGAAGACCGTATGGATTCTGTGCTCCAATGGCTTCAGCTTCCCGAAAGTATTCGTCCGCACCTGATCATGTGGTATACGGACGAACCCGACGGGCTGGGCCGTGCCTTTGGTCCATTTTCGAAAGAAGTCGATAAGGTCATAATGTACCAGGACAGCCTGTTGGGTATATTTCTTGAAAAGATCGCTGCCCTCCCCCAGGCTGATGAGATCAACCTCATCTTCACTTCCGATCATGGCATGCAGGCCTCCCACCCTGACCGCACCGAGTACCTCGATGATTACATCAAAGAAAGCTGGATCGCAGAAATACAGGGCTATAACCCGAATTATAATATTAAGGCAGCTGAAGGATGCCTCGATTCACTCTACGGGGCCCTGCTCACCGGTGAGCATTTCAAGGTATGGAAAGCCGGTGAACTGCCTGCGCGCCTCAACTACGGCACCCATCCGCGCTGCACCGACCTTATTATTTGTGCCGACAGTGCCTGGCGCCTGAAAGAGAAAAGAGACAACAGGAAGCCCAGCTGGGGCGATCATGGCTACGACAACCGGAACACTGATATGCATGCCATCTTTTACGCAACTGGACCGGCCTTTAAGAATGGACACGTCCATCCCACCTTTAATAATGTGGATCTCTATCCCCTCATGGCCTATGTTCTTGGATTAGAGCCGGCGGAGGTTGATGGCAGGTTTGAAAATGTAAAAGGAATGCTAGTAGAATGAGTATCGAGTATCGAGTATCAAGTATCGAATATCGCCAGTCACATCATTTCATTTTACGTCTTACTGTTTGTATTGATTTTACAAAGATCGCTATGAGCTGATTATTTTCATCTAAAGTTTTATCCAATATTGATGCATTTTTGCATAATCCATTCATTTTAATAAGTTTTAAATTTATGAAGCTTTCCCTTAGCTCCTTTAAAATTATACTAAGTTTATGATGTAAATCTTTGGGTGATTCGGCACTTCGCGCCTCACCAAAGTTTAATGCAACACTTGTTGCGGACCGAATCAATTGAGACCTCAAATGTTTGCCGATTTCAGTGTATTTTAGACAATCACACACTGTCAAAGCCAAACTTGCAAATTCTATCAGCCTATTTTCCAGATTTGCTGCCATATACTTATTAATACCCAAAATGTAAAATTGTCACACTTGATTAATGGCAAAACATTCGATACTCGATATTCGATACCCGATACTCGTTATTCTAAATGTTTCAAATAAGGACAGGATATCGTCTATAGCCGAACGCTATTAGATAACAAAAGCTGATCAACAATCACCAGGGCCGCCATCGCTTCAACAATCGGAACAACTCTTGGGGCGGTGCAAACATCATGTCGTCCTTTTCCTTTGATG
>JAGLEK010000240.1 GCA_023145125.1 Bacteroidales bacterium
CTTAGCTGTGCATTAGTGTATTTCATTTTCGTTTTTATTTATTTCCCGCAGATATATGTCTTTCCATCTCACCTTAATTCCGCCACCGTCATGAATTTGAAGCGCAACAGACCCCATGGCTTTGCCAATTTTTTCATCACTGATATCAGCCATAAGCTGTCCGTTTAACCAGGTCATGACCCGGTCTCCCTCAGCACGGATGATAAGATCGTTCCATTCACCCATTTTAAGAATATTTTCTTTTTCATCAGGTATTTCAATAAGCCAGCCACGGCCATAGGATTCATATATTCCGCCACTGTTATTTCCGGGAGGGGCTACCTCCACCTGCCAGCCACTGATACGGGTTCCCTCAATCGTTGATCTGAAGAAGACACCTGAGTTTCCATTGGATTCCTGTAAGAATTTCAAGCGCAGAACAAAATCCGTATAAGTTTTATTGGTAACAAGATAGCCATACTTTTCTTCTTCCCCGCTTTCACAAACCAATTCCTCATTTTTCACATACCATTTTTCGGTACCGTAAATGGTCCACCCATCCAGATCTGCCCCATTGAAAACAGAAGTTCCCCTGTCGGTAAGATCACGGATCTTAATGTTTCTGAACTCAACGGGGCTTCCATGGTCCTGCAGGCCGATATGCCCCCTGATGGCAAGCCCGTAATTTGGATAATCCCTCCACTTTGATTCCTGCACCCGTTGTTTCCAGTCATCACCCCAAAGGTTATATTCTAATACCTTTTCTCCATTTAACCAATGTGCAACCTTCCCGTCTTTAACTGCAATTTTAGAATTATTCCATTCACCTGCCGGAAGCAGCATCTTTCGTGATGTATCCGCATTATGCATGGCATAATTGGCAGCTGCCTTTTGCCATGCCTCAAGGGGATGGGTAAAGCCAAAATCATCAATTAGCTGGTATTCCGGTCCGGAAGCATAAACGCTTGTATTATCACCCTCTACCACGTGGAAAAAGATACCGCTGTTACCCCCATCTGATATTTTCCATTCGAGGGTAAGCATAAAGTCTTCAAATTGCTTTTTACTGATGATATCACCTCCCATATCCCCTCCTTCTCCGGAAGTGACCAGTAAGCCGTCTTCCACTTTCCAGCCGGCAGGAAGATTGTCTTGTTTAAAACCCCGCCAGGCGTCCGCATTATTGCCGTCAAAGAGAACAATCCATCCTTCAGGAGCTTTCCTGGTTTGATTTTTCTGATTTTGTTCGTTGGCACACGAGAGAAGCAGGATCGCAATAGCAGCGGTCAATATATATACCGGAGTTTTGGAAAAAAAATAGATTTTTTGCATGGGCTTTAAAACTAAATGACGGGTAAATTTATAAAAGATGCATACCAAAACAAAGTAAAGGGCATTTTCAGTATTGATTTTTATACAATAAAAGCGACCATTCATATAGTAATAAAGACCATTCATTCAATAAAAGGGGGCATATTCATAAATTATTAATATATTTATGGCAACAGAAATACTAACCAACCCCTTAAATTATGAAAAATTTTGTACGCTTATTCTTTTTGATGATAGCATCGGTATTGCTATTATCTACTAATTTGAATGCACAGACAATCCTCTGTGTTGACCGTGATTTTGGAGACACTACCACCGGCGGTTATACCGATACCTGGCCTATGATACACCGGGCCCTGGATGCTGCCGGCTATACCTATGAATATTGGGAGGTTCTTGAATATGAAGACAACGGACCCGATGCAGAATACATGGGTAATTATGATGTTGTGATCTGGTTTGCGGGTGAAGCCTGGGCGGATCATGCCACTATGGGGCCTGATGACGAATTCAACCTTCTGCTTTATATGTCCTTTGGAGGAAAAGTGTTCCTTAATACCCAGGATTGGCTTTGGGATTGGTACCCCAGCTATGGCACTTTTAGTGAAGGCGAATTTCCTTATGACCAATTTGGGATCGTAGAAGTTGTTCAGGATATTTATCATATCGAACCCGGAGACCCCAGCTCTATTGCTGATTCAGCACAATTCTATGGTTCACCCGGCTCCCTGGCAGAAGGACTGGTTTTTCCGGTCGTTGATATCTTCACTACAGACTCAGATGATGGACTGTATGGTGACAGTATTGCCCAACATTTAGGCCAGAATTTGATGTCGATACAGCAACCCTACAATTCCTCGGGTCCTGCAGCCATTCAGTATGAAACAGCTGCTTTTCGATCTGTATTCACTACTATCGACATTGCCGCCATTTCTGATACGGTAATGAGGAATATATTTATGCACAGGATCGTTGACTGGCTTGCGTATGGCCCTACAGGTGTTAGTGATTTAAAAACAGAGGATGTAGAATTGGTGATCCGTCCCAATCCAGTGACAAGCATTGTGAATATTGGAATGATACAGCAGATGGAAGAAGTTTCAATATATAGCAGCCAGGGCCAGCTGGTTCGTCATGAAGCTATTGAAAAATCAAGCATAAAGATGGATTTGAGCGACCTGAAACCGGGTATTTATATTTTGAAAGTAAAAACCCATAAAGGCATTGTAACCAGTAAATTACTTAAACAATAAATATATAAAATGAATATTTGTATAAAGATTGCAAAATTCACCGGGATGATACTCGGAACATTAGCCGGCATACTGGTTTTGCTTGGGGTGATCGGCTATTTCATGTGGTTCTGTTACGAAGCATCATTTCTTAATGTTGCAAACTATTGGAATTATCTCTATGCATCGGTACCGTTTAGCATACTGGCTATTTGTTGTACTTTGTTTGTAATAGCAGGTAGGGACAAGAAGTAAACATAACTGATACGATCTGAATTTTTTTGGAAATGGTCTCATATCATTTCCGAAAGGGTATGGAAAGCATTATACTGACAGATTAAGTTGTTAGCTGTAAGCAGCCGGATATAAAGTCATCCGGCTGTTTTGTTAATAGACCACAAGAAAAATAAAAATGATGGATTATCTTGGCAGGCAACCATGACATCAATACATTTGTCTCATTAATTACAAATCAACTCACCATGACTAAAAAGAAATACTATTTGACAGCCGGATTAACATTTTCGGCACTGCTGATCTCATTTTTTATTTTCAATAATCCTGCACCGGACCCAAGAGATGCATATGAGCAGAAGCTTATTGCAATGTATGCGCAGATTCCGGAAGCAACTATAGTCGAATCTGAAGGTGATAACCGCCCCGACAGGCCTGACCTGGCGGCCATACAAAACTTTTTCAGCATTATGGATCCGGCCCTGGGCCATGTTCCGGTGGAACGTCTGAGGACTGCCTGGGAGCAAACCCGCAACATGCAGGAAAATTCGATCAGGGAAAGCAATGTTTTATACTGGCAAACAGAAGGATCCAATATGGGGGGCAGAACACGCGCCCTTATGTATGATCCCAACGAATTGTCAGGAAATAAGGTATGGGCAGGCGCGGTTACAGGAGGTTTGTGGTATAACAATGATATCACCAACGACCAGAGTGCATGGGTGCCGGTAGATGATTTTCTGTCAAACCTGTCGGTCAGTTGTCTTATCAGCGATCCGAATAATTCACAGGTTTTTTATGCCGGAACAGGCGAAGCGGAAACGGCAAGGGTAATTTACCGCGAGTCGTCAGGAGTGGGGATGGGTATTTTAAAATCCTCAGACGGTGGAGCCAGCTGGGATTATCTTCTTTCAACAGAATCATTTAAATATGTCACTGATATTCAAATTCGTGATGAAGATGGTACAAGCGTGATCTATGCCGGGGTTGCCTCGGGGATATATAAAGGCGCGACTCATCAAAGCGAACCCGCAAATGGCCTGTTCAGGTCAGTAGATGGTGGGCAGAATTGGGAACAGGTGTTACCCTTTATACCCGGACTTGATGAAACTTATGCTGTGTCGGATATTAAAATTCAGGGGGATGGCCGTATTTATGTAGGCTCCATGGAAACCCCTGAACTGGAAGGGGGAGCAACAATATTTTATTCGGATGAAGGAACCACCGGAACCTGGACCACCTATGAAGATGTAAAAACACTCATCGAAAATCAAACTACAGAAAATATCCCCGGCCGTGTCATCCTGGCCATTGCACCCTCTGATACTGCTGTTGTTTACGCACTTTTTGCCGTAGGATATGAAAATGGCTTTGTTTATTATAAGGGACGCTATATTTATCGCACCAATGACAATGGACAAACATGGCAGCAGGTAAATCTCCCCGACTATGATTATGCTACCCTGGCCTGGCATGCGCTGATCGGCGGTGTTGACCCGGTCGATGCCGATCATCTGTATGTTGGCGGGCTCGACGTATGGTCAACCATGAATGGAGGAGCCTCCTGGGCCCATCAATCCG
This sequence comes from Bacteroidales bacterium, assembly GCA_023145125.1. Classification (GTDB taxonomy): domain Bacteria; phylum Bacteroidota; class Bacteroidia; order Bacteroidales; family B18-G4; genus B18-G4. Next base: position 4,359 of record JAGLEK010000240.1, read on the forward strand.
ACTGGGCGTTAATGTATTATGGCGGAGGTGATGATTATGTGCATGCTGACCAACATGTTCAGTTGTATAAAGACGGATCGGTAGATGAAATGCTGTTTGGCACCGATGGCGGAGTTTTTTATACTGCTAATGCCTCATCGTCAAACCCTGTATTCGAAGAAAAGAATAAAAACTTCAGTACCCTGCAATTTTATACCTGTGCCATATCACCGGTAGCGGGAGATAACAGGTATATTGGAGGGTTGCAGGACAACGGCACCCTCTTTTTCCAGGGAAATCCTCTTGATATAAATGATATGATCGATGGTGGTGATGGTGCCGGATGCTTCTGGGATGTGGACGAGCCCGAAATCTTTATTACTTCGGTGTATTATAACAGGTATACAGTTTTTTTAAATGGTAATCCACACCAGAATGCCGGAGATTATTGCGGAACCTTTATATGTCCTGCCGACTATGATTATAAATTGAATAAGCTTTATGCCAACGCATGCAGTTTTTTCGGGAACAGGGCCGACCAGCTGATGCGGGTATCCTCCATCCCCAACAATCCATGGGAAACCTTTATTACCCTTGGAACCGGCGTAACTACACCTTTTACTCATGTTAAATATTCTCCATATTCACAGGATGAGACTACGACACTTTTTGTAGGCGGGCAAACAGGAAGACTTTTTAAGGTCGAGAACGCCCAGGCTACACCAGAAGTGACTGAAATAACGGGAGCAGATTTCCCGATCTCATCTATTTCCTGTGTTGCCATAGGTGGTTCTGAGGATACTCTTATGGTTACTTTCTCAAACTACGGAGTTATTTCGATATGGCAAACCTATGATGGCGGAGGTAGCTGGACAAATGTTGAGGGTAACCTGCCGGATATGCCTGTTCGTTATGCTCTTTACCATCCCGATGATGCCAAACAGGCCATGCTGGCCACAGAGCTGGGAACATGGACCTGTAATCATATGCACCTTGACGACCCGCAATGGGCTCCTGATGTAGATGGTATGGCCAATGTCAGGATTGACATGATACAATTAAGGGAAGCGGATAATACTGTGCTGGCAGCTACCCATGGCCGCGGGCTGTATACAACCACATGGGTTTCTGATCCATGGGTTTCTGTAGGCGAGTTTCCGGAACTGGCAGTAACAAACATATGGCCCAACCCGACAAAAGGGTGGTTGAATATTAGCCTTGGAGACCAAGCCGTTGAACATATTGACCTATCAATCACTGATATGCAGGGGCGTATAGTAATTGAGGAAAAACTTAAGGCGGGCCGGGAAACCCATAGGCTTAATTTGAGCAACATGCCTTCCGGCACATATCTGCTTCGGCTGACTGATGGGCAGAGGTCTTATTCAGAAAAGATCATCCACCAATAAAAAAAGGGCTTTTGCAATATTGCAAAAGCCCTTAAATTTTTTCATAGAAATATTATTCAGTTGATTTCTCTGTTACTGCCCTGGCTTTAACAGTTACTGTTTTCACCTTTGTATGTTTGGGAGTGTCAACAATGGTCAACTCATCGATAATGTTCTGTGCGCCGGCCAGCTTATCAATGATAAATAAAACATACCTGATATCAACATTGATGGTACGCTGCAATTCCGGCTCGAAGGCGATGTCGCCACTCATAGCTTCCCAGTTGCCATCAAATGCAATACCGATAAGCTCGCCATTGCCATTTATAACAGGGCTTCCGGAGTTACCACCGGTAATGTCATTGGTTGTAAGGAAACAAACATTAAGCCGCTCTTTTCCATTCACCATTTCCCCATAACGGCCAAAGTCTTTATTTGCATAGAGCGTCTTAAGTTTTTCTTCAACAAAGAACTCATCATTTGTTGCATCTTCTTTTTCCATAACCCCGGCCAACGTTGTGAAGTAATCGTAGAAAACTGCATCAGCCGCTATATAATCCTGAACCGAACCATAGGACATTCTCATCGTGGAGTTGGCATCCGGATAGAAAACCTTATCAGGCTTCATTTCTCTGAGGCCGGCAATGAACAGACGGTTAAATTCACCAATCTGGGCATTTGCCTGACGATATTGTCCCATAACCTGCCCCATCATATTAGTGAACTCGGTTGACAGCTTTAAGGCCGGATCTTTTTCAAGTGTTTTCTTTTTTGGCTTATCAAGGAATGCATTGATCTGATCCTGGCTTTCAAATATGGAATTATTGAAAACATAATCAGCCATAAATGTAAAGTTGCCGTTCATATCATCAACCAGCTCAAGGAAATATTCGGGCTGGCTTTCGAGGGGTACATTATTGTGATACACCTCCATTAAAGCAGCAAAAGCATCCTCATCCGCCGGGGCATAATAATTTTTAAAATGACCGGCCATTGCATCCCTCAGCTGAGTGATGGTTTCTTCGATGATCGCATCATCTGCCTTGGAATCTAGTAATTCAAGCAGTTGTCCGTACTGGGCAGCATAACCAAG
>JAGLEK010000241.1 GCA_023145125.1 Bacteroidales bacterium
CGATATTCGATATTCGATATTTGAATTGGTCTTATTTATATAGTTAGTTGTTGACTCAATACCCATTATCAATGAACTTTGAATTAAGCGAAGAACAACAAATGATCCGCGACACGGTGCGTGATTTTGCCGAAAGGGAGATCAAGCCTGTGGCTCAAGAGCTGGATGAAAAGGCGGAGTTCTCATACGACATAACCGCCAAGATGGGCGAACTTGGGCTTTTTGGGATGTATCTGCCGGAGCAATACGGTGGACAGGGGCTGGATACGCTTTCCTATATTATCGCAGTTGAAGAGCTTGCACGAATCGATAGCTCACAGGCGGCTACACTGGCTGCTCATAACTCCCTCGGAATAGGGCCTTTATACTATTACGGGACGGAAGAGCAAAAGATGAAATACCTCCCGCAGCTCTGTACCGGGAAAGCCCTTTGGGGCTTTGGCCTTACAGAAGCCAATGCCGGATCCGACTCACGGGGTACTAAAACAACAGCGAAGCAGGATGGTGATGAATGGGTGATCGATGGTTCCAAGATCTTTATCACAAATGGATCTGCCGATATCAATATAGGAAGTGCAGTGCAGGTAGTGAGCGGTGAAGAAAATGGCAGAAAAATATTCTCCACTATCCTTGTGGATAAAGGAACTCCCGGATTCAAGACCGTAACTATGCACGGTAAGATGATGTGGCGGGCCTCAGATACTGCCGAACTCTATTTTGATGATTGCCGTGTGCCAAAAGAAAACCTTCTCGGTGAGATTGGCCAGGGTTCAAAGATCATGCTCAGCACACTGGACAATGGACGCCTTTCAATAGGAGCCATGGGCCTGGGCCTGGCGCAGGGAGCGTTTGAGCTTGCCCGTGATTATGGCAATGAACGTAAACAGTTCGGGAAACCGGTGAACCAGTTCCAGGTGAACGCCTTTAAACTAGCCGACATGGCACTGAAGATAGAGCTGGCGCGTAACCTGCTTTATAAAGCCTGCTGGCTTAAAGATGAAGGTAAACCCTTTGGAAAGGAATCTGCCATGGCCAAGCTATATTGCTCGGAGATTGCTAAGGAAGTAGCAGATGAAGCCGTACAGATCCATGGAGGCTACGGGCTGATGAAAGATTACGACATCGAACGTCATTATCGCGACCAGCGGCTGCTGCAGATCGGCGAAGGAACCTCGGAGATACAAAGGCTTGTTATTGCGAGGTATGTAAATAGCTAGTATTTGATATCCGATATCCGATAT
>JAGLEK010000242.1 GCA_023145125.1 Bacteroidales bacterium
TGGCTGGTGGAAATGGGTAATTAAATTAAAAATTAAAAATTTCCTACCCCCTGTCCCCTGTCCCCTGCACCCCGTCCCCAATTCATTTACTAAATTTCTCCACCGGGAGGTCCGTGAAGCGTTTTTTTCGTCTCAGGAAGTAATCCAGGGCGATGTTTCCCCAATAGATATCTGACACCTGCTTGTGTTGACACATCCTGCGCTTCTTCATGGTCTTGCTGTAGGTTCTGAGGAAACTGATATGTGCCCTGGTAACGGCAATGAAAGACATAAAACTTCCTTCAAGCAGAAACTTGAAGGCCGCAACCCCATCAAGAAAGATACGGGCAATATAAACTTTCAGCAGCCTGTCTTCGGGAAGGTTCTTAAACAGCAGTGTGAGGTTATTCCTGAAATTGAGGTAGGTCTTCTTTGGATATTTTTTTGGCAGGGTTCCTCCGCCTACGTGATATACTGTTGACCGGCCGCAATACATTACCTTGTAGCCTTTGTTTTTAAATCTCCAGCAGAGGTCTATCTCCTCCATATGTGCAAAGAAGTCATCGTCGAGGCCTCCAAGTTCATGATAAAGTTTTGCCCTTACGAACATGCATGCGCCGGTGGCCCAGAAAATCTCCCTGCTGTCGTCATACTGGCCTTTATCTTTTTCCAGGTATTGGAACATCCTTCCCCGGCAAAAGGGATAACCATACTTGTCGATGTAGCCGCCTGCCGCACCTGCATATTCGAACTCATCCCTGAAGCCTTCATTCTGGTTCATGATCTTGGGCTGGCAGGCAGCAATGGATGGATCGCTGTCCAGCATTTCGATAACCGGCTGAATCCAATTGCCTGTAACTTCAATATCAGAATTGAGCAAGACATAGTATTCAGCTTCTACCTGTCGCAAGGCCTTATTATAACCACTCGCAAAGCCTGAATTGTCGGGGTTTTTAATGACTCTCACCTCAGGGTGGTTCTCATGAAGCCATTCTAAAGAATTATCATCGGAATTGTTATCGGCAACGATCACCTCAGCATCTGTGCTGCTGTGTTCAAGCACATTCGGAAGGAAATTGCTCAGGTGTTTGTACCTGATACCATTCCAGTTTAATATGACGACTGCCGTTTTTACCAATTTATGTTTGTTTTTCTATTTGCTTGCGTTTATGTTTCCATCTCCTGTGCGACCATAACCAGTTACCGGGATGCCTGCGGATGGCTTCCTCCAGCATTTGCATATAGGCTTCCGTGATTTCACCTTCTTTCGTAGATTTTGACGAATCAGTGATCAATGAGAGTTCCCCGACATAATAGCCTCTTTTTTCCCGGTACAGGTCTATAAAGATAACAGGTATATCAAGAGTACGTGCAATTTTTTCCACCCCGAGGTAAAATGGTGTGTCCTGGTTCATGAATTTCCCCCAATAGGCGGCCTGAGGGTTGGATGGGGTCTGATCGGCTGCAAAAGCATAAAGAGTTACTTTATCCTTGCGTTTCACCATTGTACGCAGGGTATCTCTCATATAGATGATGCTGTCTTTTATGTATCGGTTCCGCAATCCATTCATGAAACCATCAAAGTATGGATTTTTTAAGGGCTTAACTATTGCATAACCCTTATATTCTATAAATAACGGGCCTAAAGTGTTACCCATCCACTCCCAGTTTCCGCAATGCCCACAAGCCAGAATAACACTTTTGTTCTGCTTGAAGATGTTTTCTATGATCTCAGCATTGACATAGCGGTAGCGCTTAGCCAGCTTTTTCTGTCTGATGGTCAGCACCTTGATATCTTCAACAGTGATGTCGGCAAGGTTGCGGTAAAACTTTCGTGAAGTCTGCCTGATCCATTTCTCATCCTTATCAGGGAAAGCATTCCTGAGGTTCTGATTTGTCACCTTTTTCCTGTATCTGGTTATATAGTATAGCAGTACATAGATAAAATCTGCCAGTCCGTGTAGCATCCAGAAAGGGAGCAATGATATGAGCCAGGCAAAGCCGTAGAATATGTAATATGTGATCCGCATAGTATTATGGGCAGATAAATATACTGCGGAACAAAATTACTTCCAAATTTTGAATCAATGAAACAAAATCTTTTGGATTTTGGATTTTGGTCTTTGAATTAAATTATTCCTCGTGGCTTGCCGTGAGGTTTCCTAATAAACTCCCCTGA
>JAGLEK010000243.1 GCA_023145125.1 Bacteroidales bacterium
TGGCCTCTGAGCCTGATATTGCAAGAGTACCTGTGATGCTCGATTCTTCAAATTGGGAAGTGTTGGAAGCAGGATTAAAATGCCTGCAAGGAAAAGCCATTGTGAACTCTATAAGCCTGAAAGATGGAAAAGCAGCCTTTATAGAAAAGGCCGAAAAGATCATGAATTATGGCGCAGCTGTGATTGTTATGGCTTTTGATGAGAACGGGCAGGCGGCCGGCTATGAAGATAAGATCAGGATCTGCGCAAGGGCATATCAAATTCTTACCAAAGAGGTTGGATTCCCGCCAGGTGATATAATTTTTGATCCCAATATCCTGACAATTGCTACCGGCATAGAAGAGCATAACAATTATGCCATTGACTATATTAATACAGTAAAATGGATCAAAGAGAATCTCCTCCATGCACGTGTAAGTGGAGGGGTCAGCAACCTGTCATTTTCATTCAGGGGCAACAATACTGTTCGGGAGGCCATGCACTCAGCATTCCTGTACCATGCCATCGCGGCAGGAATGGATATGGGCATTGTTAATGCAGGAATGTTGCAAGTTTACGACGACATCCCTGCAGACCTGCTGCTCCTTGTTGAAGATGTGATCCTTAATAAAAGAAAAGATGCCACTGAGCGCCTGATTGCCTTTGCTGTGAACATTAAACCCGGACACAAAACTGAAAAGAAAGAAAAAGAATGGCGGACCACAACAGTTGAAGAGCGTATAAAGCATGCACTGATACGAGGGGTCATGGATCATATAGATGAGGATAGCGAAGAGGCGAGGACAAAATACGGATCTGCACTTGCAGTGATTGAAGGCCCGCTGATGGATGGAATGAATATCATCGGCGACCTGTTTGGCTCGGGGAAGATGTTCCTGCCCCAGGTTGTGAAAAGCGCAAGAGTCATGAAAAAGTCCGTTACCTATCTGGAACCCTTCATACAATTAGAAAAAAAGAGTGGAAAGCATATTCAAAAAAATAAGAAGGTATTGCTTGCCACTGTGAAAGGCGATGTACATGATATTGGAAAAAATATTGTTGGTGTTGTGCTGGGGTGCAACAATTACGATGTGATCGACATCGGAGTCATGGTATCTTCGGAAAAAATAATCACCATAGCCCGAAAAGAAAATGTAGATGTGATCGGCCTGAGTGGTTTGATCACCCCATCGCTCGAAGAAATGGTGCATGTGGCTTCTGAAATGAGTCGCACAAATATGAGCATACCCATGCTTATCGGCGGCGCAACCACTTCAGAAATACATACTGCAGTGAAGATTGAACCCGAATACAAGCATCCGGTCATTCATGTAAAAGATGCTTCCCGCTGTATCGGGGTTCTATCGAAATTGTTGTCAGGGGAATCATCTAAAGTCTATGTTGAAGAGCTTGCCACCAAATACCAATCACTCAGAGAGAAACATGAAGCTGGCAGGGCTGAAAAGAAATTGATCAGCCTGAAAGAAGCAAGGAAAAATAAGTTGCAGGTCAACTGGCATAAAGTGAAAATGGTTAAGCCCGGATTTACAGGCAATAAAGTTTTTCATGATCACTCTCTAAAGGAGATCAGTGAGTATATCGATTGGACATTCTTTTTCCATGCCTGGAAGATCAGTGGCAAGTATCCGGCCATTTTCGATGACCCGGTTAAGGGCGAAGAAGCACGCAAGCTTTACGAAGACGGTCGGGCAATGCTGCAGAAGATCATCACAGATAAGATGCTCCGTGCTGAAGCTGTGATCGGATTTTACCCGGCAGCATCCAGTGATGAAGATGTCATCATTTATGAAGATGATAAAAGGCTAAAAGCTGACGGCACTGTCCATTTCCTCAGAAATCAGGAAAATAAAAAGGAAGGAATTCCGAATCTTAGCCTCGCTGACTTTATTGCCCCGGAAAATTCCGGCATTCAAGACTATATCGGAGGATTTGCCGTTACTGCAGGCATTGGAATTGAAAAATGGGTTGGTGAATACGAAAAGCAGGGTGATGATTATAGTAGCTTCATGCTGAAAATCTTAGCCGACAGGCTTGCTGAAGCTTTTGCTGAGCTCCTGCATAAAAAAGCCAGGATAGAATACTGGGGATATGATAAACGGGGAGATCTTGATATAACAGCCCTGCTGAAAGAGAATTACCAGGGCATACGGCCGGCTCCCGGTTATCCTGCATGCCCCGAACATTCGGAAAAAGTTAAACTGTTTGATCTCCTGAATGCAGAAAAGAATACCGGTATAAGCCTGACTGAGAACTTTGCCATGTACCCTGCAGCCTCTGTCAGCGGTTATTATTTCATGCATCCCTTCTCCCAATATTTTAATCTTAGTAAAATAGATAGAGATCAGGTCACTGATTATGCAAATCGAAAAAAGATAAATTTAATAGAAGCTGAAAAGCTTCTCAAACAAAATCTCCTTTATTAAATGCACGTAGTTGAAGCCATAGAGAAAGCCAAGGGAAGCCCCCTGTTCACCTTTGAGATCCTGCCCCCTGAAAAAGGCATGGATATTCAATCTATTTATGATACCATCGACCCGCTTATTGAGTTCGACCCTAAGTTTATTGAAGTCACTTACCACAGGGAAGAGGTTGAATTCAGGGAGCATGCCGACGGCCGCATTGAGAGGAAAGTCCTGAGGAAACGCCCCGGAACAGTTGGGATATCCGCTGCCATTAAATTCAAATATGGCATTGAAGTTATACCGCATATCATATGCGGTGGATTTAATGTTGAGGAAACCGAAAACGGGCTTATCGATCTTCATTTCCTCGGAATCAACAATCTGCTGGCCATCAGGGGGGATAACCTGCCCGGTGAAAAATTTTTCCGGGCTACCCGGGGAGGCCATCAATATGTTTCCCAGCTGATCAGTCAGATCAGGGAATTGAATAATGGCATCTACCAGGATGAGGAGCTAAAAAACACTGCCCCTACAAACTTTGCAGTTGGCGTAGCAGGCTATCCTGAAAAACATGTTGAGTCGCCAAATATACAGGCTGACATTAAATACCTGAAAGAGAAGGTAGATGCCGGGGCTGACTATATTGTCACCCAGATGTTCTTTGATAACAGCATGTATTTCGATTTTGTTGACAGGTGCCGTAAGGCCGGGATTACTGCTCCTATCATTCCCGGACTGAAACCTATATCTACAAAAAACCAGTTGCTGACCCTCCCGCGCACATTCAACATTTCAATTCCTGAAATACTCCAAATAGAGATAGAAAAATGTGAGGATAATAAGGAGGCCCGACAGGTAGGTGTTGAATGGGCCATAATGCAATCAAAAGAGCTAATATCAAAAGGGGCACCTGTGATGCATTATTTCACTATGGGGAAATCTGATAATATATGGAAGATCGCTAAGGCAGTGTTTTAGCCTTTGGTCAATCCGCCTTCTTTATTAATTTCAACTCCGTAAAATCAAAATCCGGATTCGGCACATCGATCTGCATTTCTACTACTTCACCCTGATCATCGATCACAAAGTTTACCAGCCCGGGAGGGAGTGAAGGAACCTTTTTAAATTCTACCTGCCAGGTATTATATTGCCAGTGATTAAGGTCGCCAACAAAAATTTCAGTCGGGACAAGATGAACCATAAGCTGGTCACCATCCATATACACGCTGGCATCCCCATACATTTCGCAATTATATGTTCCAAGATATGCTTCAAGAGGAAGTGTCGGCTTTGAATCCCTTGCACGTTCTTCTTCTGCCTTTGCACGTGCCTCCTTCTGCCGTTCATCCCTGCCGCTCATCAAACTGAGTAAGTCGGCGCTCCAATCGGTTTCTTCTCCAGCATTCAGCAGCACATCAAGGGTTTTAAATTTCAATGCGTAATAAAGGCTGCTGTTTTTATTGGTCAGGAACACCATGCCCAGGTTTTCTTCAGGAACAAAGGTGGTGTTGGATATAAATCCGTCATATCCACCACCATGCCCCAGGATCTTTCTTCCCTGATAATCGAAGGTTGACCAGCCAAGTCCGTATGCTTTAAAGTGCGTGGATGGCCAGGTTTCGGCCGACCATGAGCTTACCCCCTGAGGGTTATTGGCAGCCCACATTTCATTAAAACGCCTTGGCGACAGGAGCGTATCCCCATCAGCTGTGACACCCTTGTTCATCTGAAAGATAAGCCATTGGGAAACATCATTCACAGATGAGATCAATCCGCCGGCCGGAGCAATATTATCCCAGTTCAGCCATTCGATGGTGATCAGGCTATCTTCAAAATCATTATGGGGGAATGAAACATTATCCATTCCCGGAAGTGCTTTTGTCGAGCTGACCGTGCGTTCCATATTTAAGGGGATCAGTATCCTTTCCCTGATGAAGTCATCCCAGTCCATTCCGCTCACCTCCTCAATAACAAGGCCTGCTGCAATGTACATGATATTACTGTAGCCCCATCCTCCCCTGAAACCATATGTTGGTTCAAGATATTTTGCATTCCTTACAACCTCTTCCCGGCTCAGGTCCGTACCATACCAGATCAGGTCACCACTGAAAGTTTTTAATCCACTCCTGTGTGTAAGAAGATCGCGGATGGTAAAATTATCAGACACATAAGGATCATACAATTTAAACCATGGGAGATAATCCCTCACCCGGTCGTTCCAGGATAGCTTACCTTCATCAATAAGCATGGCAAGGGCAGCAGAAGTAAATGCTTTAGAATTAGACGCTATTGCAAAAAGTGTATTGCCATCAACCACCTCACCTGTATTCACATTAATGGTTCCATATCCTTTGGAAAAAATAATCTCCCCGTCCTTTACGATGGCAACGGCCATACCCGGAACATTCCAATCTGTAAGCGCTTGCTCATAATAATCATCAAG
>JAGLEK010000244.1 GCA_023145125.1 Bacteroidales bacterium
GATATTCGATATCCGATATTCGATTTTTGATATTCGATTTTTTTAACACGAAGGGCGCGAAGGATTTCACAAAGGAACCACAAAGGCCTTATTCTAACCTGGGGCATCTTGAGGTCGCAATTTGCGACCTCAAGATTCATGAAGTTATCTAATATTTTTATATATTTGAGAGTGCCATTTGACGGTAAAACTAAAACCTCAAGGGTTTCTATATCATGAAATATGATGAGCTAAAAAGCTTTATTGAAGAAAGAATGCGCATGAGTCATATCTATCAGCCTTTACTGATTAAGATATTGGTTGAATCGGGTGGTTCTGCTACAGTTAGGCAATTAGCATTAAGTTTTCTTGGGTATGATGAAAGTCAGATCAGATACTATGAGAATACTCTAAAGAAAATGCCAATAAGAGTTCTATCCAGTCATGGGATTATAAAAAAAGATGGTGATCTTGTGTCTCTTGAGATAGACAAACTCTCTTTTGAGCAAAAAGCTGAATTAAAAAAGATTTGTGAGGGAAAGATTCAGGATTACATTTCAAAAAGAGGATTGTCAGTCTGGGATTATCGATTAATTGATACTGATCCTATATCTGATTCGCTCAGGTATAATGTTCTTAAAGAATCAAAGGGCAGATGTGCATTATGTGGGGCAACGAGGAATGAACGCGTATTAGATGTAGATCATATACTTCCCAGGTCATTAGGAGGAAAAACTGAATATGCCAACTTACAGGTGCTTTGTTCCAAATGTAACAGATCAAAAAGAAATAAAGACAAAACAGACTTCCGGAATCTCACAAAAGAGAGTTTTGATGCAGAATGCCCGTTTTGCAAAGTGCAAAATACAGAGGCAATACTTCATGAAAACGAACATTCATTCGCTATACTTGACAAATACCCCGTAACACCTGGGCACACACTAATTATCCCCAAAAGGCATGTTGGCAGCTATTTTGAACTTAGCCAATATGAAGTCATTGATTGCCATAACCTTATTAAGTTCATAGAAAAATCATTGCAAGAGGAAGATAAAAAGATTGTTGGGTTTAACATTGGCCTAAACAATGGCGAAGTGGCCGGGCAAACGATCGATCACCTTCATTTTCATCTCATTCCCCGTAGAAAAGGTGATACAGAAAATCCCAGGGGAGGAGTGCGGGGAGTTATTCCTGATAAAATGAATTATTGATATGGATCATGAAATTAGATTAGCGGCATTTGAGTGGTTGAAAAATCAGGTAGAGTTACACGGTGATGTTTTGGATTACCGCCTCCTTTATGAGGGATTTAATTATAAAGGCAATAGGATATCATTCATTGGTCCTCAAGGTATTTGGAAACCAAAAGCCATGGAATTACCTATTTCATTTACATCAATTCCTGATGGACCTTATGCTGACTCCTTTTCTAAGGATGGTTTTTTGCAATACAAATACATGGGTAATGACCCAAATCATGGAGTGAATTTCCGCCTCCGGGAAACGTGGAAAAGGCAGATACCACTTATCTATTTTTACAGAGTAGTCCCTGGGAAATACCTTGCTATCTGGCCAGTGTATATCATTGGAGACAATCCGAAAGACTTAACTTTCACAGTTGCAGTTGATGATATTGACTATATCCAAAAAAGACAACAATTCATGGCAGCAGATGATACGGAAGACAATGCCAGGCGAGCTTACCTAACTGTCTCCATGAAGCAAAGAGTACACCAACGGGCTTTTCGAGAAAAAGTCCTTAGAGCCTACCAGGGCCAATGCGCACTTTGCAAGTTGAAACATGCAGAGCTTCTTGATGCGGCACATATTATACCAGATAGCGAGGAAGGAGGTGAACCGATTGTTTCAAATGGTCTTTCACTTTGCAAAATCCATCATGCAGCTTTCGATAAACATATCCTGGGCATTACACCAGATTATACAATTAAACTTAGAGAAGACATCCTTCGTGAAATTGATGGACCCATGCTTAAATATGGGCTGCAAGCTTTAGAAAACAATAAGATCATACTCCCAAGTCATATTAATGACAGGCCAGATCGCGACAGGCTTGAACGGAGATACCTGGAGTTTTTGGATGCGTCCTAATATTCATCTGTGCAAATCCGTTGTATCCGTGCCATCCAGGATCAATTTGGAGTTTTGGCCGTTAGATTGGTTTCATTATGGCAAACAGAAAAGGATGCAGAAAGCACCGGTCATCCTGATTCCGCAGAAGCGTAGCGGAAGCGGGAGAAGGACCCCCCGGCGTTTCGCTGTACGCCAGTAGAAGATTCTGCCAGCGCCATGCAGAATGCCGGTTAACGTATCTACCAGCGAAGGTGTACTGGATGCTGGATAAATTCGGCACTCATCACTCATCACTCGGCACTCGGCACTCGGCACTCAACCCTCAACCCTCAACCCTACTTTTCAAAATACTCATCCCTAACTATCAAGGTGTATGTCATATAAAAGTGATCGGGCTGGCGTTTGGTTTGTTCAATATAGATGTCCCAGCTGTCGTTGTCCAATAAATTCTTTCTGAGTGTATCGCCATTGGCGTTAGTGACCAGGAATTCGGAGAATACATCGTATGCACGCTGGGGTTCTGAGTTGGCTTTGGGCTCGCTGGTTATGGTGATGATCCTGGTCTCCTCCGTTTCAATGATTTCATATATGCTGTCGGTACCAAAGACCAGCACCGCCATAACCTTTATAGTAGTGGAAGAAGCGTTTTCTACACTCCATTCCCTTTCAGTATTTCCCACGCAGGAAGCCAGGAAGAAGATGAGAAGCGGAACAAAAATATTAAATAGCTTTTTTATGTTTGTCATGATGTTGATTGCCTGCTTGTTTGACACGACAAAGATAGTGGAAATTTAGTGCCCAGTGCCTGGTGCCTAATGCCTATCTGTAAGTAAAAGTGGGTAGTGAAAAATTCACCTAACACAAACCCAACACCCAACACCCAACACCTCTACATGTCAAGGTTGTACTGCGAAAACAACTCCATACTATTAAGTTCCAGCGCAACAAGGTTCCCAAATCCCTTCCGGCCAGGCATGTATATGCCGTTGTCGAGGTCGATGTGGCCGAACTTCGCGGGATCGTCCCGCATCATGAAAATATCTTCCAGGCTTATGCTTAGATGGCCGTGGATCAGGATCTTTCCGCCTATCTTTTCAGGCCTGGCATCGAAATCGGCCAGCCAGAGCATTGAGTTTTCATCCTCCAGCGGATTGTCGAGGCTGTAGTCGAGGCCGGCATGAACCAGAAGATAGTCATCCAACTCAATATATGCCAGCGCCCGATCCATCCAGTCGATATACCTTTGTGGCATGTGGTTAAGGTTGCTGATGTTGAAGCTCTGCATAGTTTCTTTGCCGCCATACTGTTTCCAGGCAGCCTTGGTAACATTTCGACGACGAATACCCAGAATACTTTTCAACTCCTTCTCCTCCTCACAGGCATTTATGCAAGTCTCCTCGTGGTTGCCCTGGAGCAGATGCACCCGAAAGCCCTGTTTCTGCAAGCCCATGATATAGTCGATCACGCCTTTTGAATCCGGCCCGCGATCGATATAGTCGCCGAGAAAATACAGCTCATCCTCTTTCGACGGGCTGATATAATAGTCGAACAACGCACGCAGGGTTTTGCTGCAGCCGTGAATGTCGGGAAT
>JAGLEK010000245.1 GCA_023145125.1 Bacteroidales bacterium
GCTGAAGAGAATTTTTTCCAGTTCAACTCCACATCCGGCCTGTTTACCTCTTCCATGGCACTGTATGTCAACCATATGGCAGCGGCACCCAATTGCGTTTCATCCATGAGGCTTGTTTCGGCCTCAGCTTCCGCGAACAATACCGGAGGGTGGATGTCGCCGGGATCATACTTCCCGCTATAAGCATAGAAATGATTCAATACCCGCGACATACTTGCATACATGCCTGCAAGGTCCCACAGCTTTGCCTCTGCCCCACCGAGGATCAGTGAAAGCCCATAACTGCCTGCAGGCCTGAAGAGGCTGCTCATGCCAATCTCTTTGAGGAAAATATGGAAACGTTCAACACCATAATCCTGCAGCATTTTAACGGCCGGAATATTCAGCGATCTCGACAGGGCTCTGTCTGCAGGAACCGCACCATCGAAAGTGCCGCTGAAGTTCTTAGGAGAAAAACCGGTCATCCTTGTTGGAATATCAGGGATCAGTGTTTTCGGCAGTAAACGTCCTTCCTGCAATGAGGCAGCATATAACAAAGGCTTCAGAATGCTTCCGCTGCTACGGGCTGCTCTGACTACATCCACCATCTCCCCATGTTCACCTCCGGGAATTGTGGTGTTGCCCACATAAGCCAATACCCGGCCACTTTCCACATCCAGCACCAAAGCTGCTGCATTATGGATCTCATTCTGTTTCAGAAGTCTCACATGCCGGTTGAGCAGCTCCTGGACTTGCCTCTGAAGATGTTCATCCACCGTAGTTTTCACTCTTTGTCCCCTATGGGTGCTATGGAATGAAGCCAATAAGTGAATTCCTGTCTGAGGAAGTGGCTTCGGCTTGCCGGGCAGGGGTTCAGAGCATGAAAGCATCCATGTAAGCGAATCGATCATGTCCTCCTCAAGCAGGCGGCTGAGCATCTTATTCCGTTTCTCCAGCAACTCCTCCCTGTTCCTTCCCGGATGAATGATGGACGGAGCATTGGGCAGCACAGCCAGGGTAGCTGCATCAGCCCATGTGAGATCGGCCGGTATGCATCCGAAATAGCGCCAGGATGCTGCTTCCAGCCCCACAACATTACCACCGAACGGAGCATGTGACAGATACATCGACAGGATATCTTCCTTGCTGTAAATCATTTCAAGCCGGAAGGACAGGGTCATTTCTATAGCCTTTTCCCACAATGTCCTTGCCTTTCCCTTGCGCATTAACCTGATCACCTGCATGCTGATGGTGCTGCCACCACTCACGATCTTCCAGTGCTTAATATTCAGGTACATAGCCCGGACAAGTGCCGACAGGTCCACGCCGGGATGGTATCGAAAGTTCTTATCCTCGAAGAGGATTATGCATTTCTGTATCTTCCCGGGAATGCTGTCAGGGGGTGGAAAACGCCATTGCCCGTCATCAGCAATAAGAGCACCAAGCAATTTACCATTCCTGTCTTCCATCACGGTAGAATACGGATCATGAAAGCCCGGTGGCCTGATCAGAAGGAATATGAGCATGGGGATGATGATGACTAAAAGCCACCATCTCCGTCTTAAAGACTTAATATATCTGCCGGCAGACATAATGATTATTCTGCTTTGACCACTTCAATCCATTTCCCTGACCGGCGAGCATAAACATCATGATTATACATGGCCTCGCACTGTGGCCCGGGCATATAGAAACGGCCTGTGTAGGAAGCATTGAGGAGCACCGTGTACTTCACTGTACCCCTGCGGTACAAGCTGAAATAGGTGATCACCCGGTCGTCCCTGATATCACGGTACTCATAAGTGTTTTCGCTTATCACATCGGGGACATTATACATCCTCTTATTGATGATCTCCCACCCTGAAGGGAATATTTGCGTCAGGGCCAGGTCACGGTAGGAATTATATAATCCGGCATTGCTTATCTTCACCTCAGCAAGGAAATCGGTGCCCTGCTCTATTCTGGCAGGATCGATAACATTGCCTTCCAGGTCACGATAGAATACTTGCATTTTGATGTTGTTATCGACATCATTCGTACTATCGACCAGCGGACAGCCACTCACTGCAAGTGTAAAATACAGATCCTTATCATCCTCATTGAAAAATTCAAGAGTGATCTTATCCTTATCCGCCGGGT
>JAGLEK010000246.1 GCA_023145125.1 Bacteroidales bacterium
CGATGGCAACAATGCCATTGGCCGGGATGTCACTCATATATACACAACCGCCAACACCTATACCGTCACGCTGACCTTCTGCACCTCACAGATACAGCACGACATCCTGGTCAACCCGCTGCCATTGGCATTTGCCGGGCAGGACACCATCTCATGCGAGGATGTGCCCTTTGACCTTTCCACCATGCCACTGCCGCCTT
Source organism: Bacteroidales bacterium (assembly GCA_023145125.1). Taxonomy (GTDB): domain Bacteria; phylum Bacteroidota; class Bacteroidia; order Bacteroidales; family B18-G4; genus B18-G4. The sequence goes on from JAGLEK010000246.1 coordinate 201, forward strand.
TTGCCTCCAATTACAGCTCCATACTATGGTATGGCGGTTTGGGAACCTTTAACAATTCCAATATCGTTGGCCCCACATATACGCCTGAAGATAATGAATTTGGGTTTGTGACCCTGTACATGGTAGCTTATGGCATCGCCCCATGTTATAATGATACTTCTTCAATGATAATTGAGATAATCCTCGGAGCGTATGCCTTTGCCGGCTCTGATGAAGATCATTGTCAGGGGGAACCTTTCGATTTTGCTACATCTTCATCTCCGCCGCAGGCTTGGAATGAAAACTTCAGGATGTGGTCCGGTGGTGCAGGATTCTTCGTTGATCCAACTGCTGAAGTGCCGGTTTATATTCCGGCTCCTGGTGAAGTTGGACCTGTCCAATTGACTTTTATAGCATCGAATGTTCTGAATTGCGACTCGATTGACGATATGATCCTGAACATTCATCCCGTTTATATCGAGACACAATTCTTTGAGATCTGCTATGGTGATTCCATCCAATTGCCGGGTGGAAGCTGGGTTAGCACCAGTGGAGTTTATTCGGATACACTAATGTCGGTATGGAACTGCGATAGTGTGATCGGAACCACTGTATCGGTATTGCCACAGATTGATGCCGACTTTATAATCAATCCAAATGATTCCACCTGTATTGGCGAGAGTGTGAGTTTTACCAAAACAGGAACGGCAAACCTTGTGAGCTGGCTGTGGGACTTTGGTGATGGGACTACTTCCTCTGACCCTAACCCGGGACACGCCTATAGCACAGTTGGTTCATTTACCGTAAGCTTTTCATATACAGATGACCTTGGTTGTTCTGATCAGATTTCACACAATGTATATGTGTTTGAGCATCCGGATGTGGATTTTACTACCAATGTGAGCTCTGCCTGTATCAATGCCGAATTTATTTTCTATGGTCTCAGTTCAGATATTATTCTGTCCTGGGAATGGGATTTCGGGGACGGAAGCACCGGTTCAGGACAAAATGTAACACATATTTACACTACATACGGTGCCCATCAGGTAACACTGACTGTGACAGCAACCAACCTTTGCCAGAGCACGATTACCAAAACCATCTTTGTAGCAGAGCCCCCAACGGCTGACTTTACCTACAACATTTATAAGTGCGACACCATACAGTTTACCGACCTTTCTACTGCCCCGCAAGGCTATTTCCTGGTAGAATGGGAATGGGATTTCGGTGATGGAAGCACATCCAATCTTCAGCACCCTTCTCATGTGTTTTCCTCCGGTGGTATTTACCAGGTTACAATGGTAGTGTTTTCCGATTCCGCAGGTCTGATCTGTCCTGATTCCATCACCAAGCCGGTGCTGGTACCCGCCCGCCCCACGGTATACTTCACCTGGACGCCCGAGCCCACATGCCTGGGAGAGGCAACCACATTCTTCGGAACCTCAGGCATCTTTATCAATGAGTGGTACTGGGACTTTGACGATGGCAACTTTGCCACC
>JAGLEK010000247.1 GCA_023145125.1 Bacteroidales bacterium
ACATTTTTTGACCAGCCGCCGAAGAAACTGTCTTTCTCGGCAATAATGGCAGCTTTAAGGTTTTCGTAAAAATCTGAGCCCGGGGCAACGATGTCCCGGCGCTGATGTGCCATGGAAACCATTACATCCCTGCCATCCCTCACAATATACACTGCTTTGATGCCGGGGTCAGCCGGATCGAGCTGTGTTGGCAATAAATGTGTTTTTACAAACGGGTGATCGGCATAGTCCGCTTCCAGGGGATGATCCTCTTCCATATGATACTCGCTGGAACTAAGGCCATATACATCATGCAAGATGTTTCTTACAAAGGTATTGCCGGAACGGGGGAAGGAGGCGATCCAGATCATAATGCTGCCTTATTTCGCTTCTCCCTGATCTGAAGTGCCTTGTTATAGATCTCGTAATCTGCCTGGTTGAGATCACGGATCCTGCTGAGGGTGTCCTGGTCAATATCGGGCTTGCTGCCGGTGATATTCTGTTTGAATTCAGAATAGTTCTTCCAGTTCAAAAGCTTTGCCAGTTGTTCCAGGTCTTCCTTGTAATGATCTGTAAAACCTATGAAAAAGAATTCTTCCGGGCTGATCCCATCCAGGAATTTGCTCATACGGTTCCTGTTGGCCTCGGTACTTGCATATTCAAGTAAGGTCTTTTCCATCTTCGCAAGGATGTTCAGGTCTTTCTTCTTTTCATTCAGTTCTTTCCTGAGTATCTTATCAAGGTAATAGTAATTGGATATCACGCGCTCAGCGGGTTCCCTTAACCAGGTTACAACAGGGCATCCGGCCGGGATATCAAAGTTATCGGTAAGCTTCCTGAATGAAAAGTGGCCGTGCACCACCCGGATATTTTTTTTAAGCCCGGAGCCTTTGAAAGTCCTGCCATCCAATTCAATGTTCCTGCGAATATCCATCCTGGATACATGACTGCTGCCATAAACTTCTTTCAGGATATTTCTGAAGCTGGTGCCTGCAGTTTTTGGAATATGCAGGGAAATAAGTTCAATGTTGTTCTCTATTTTTCCACTTTTCTTAAACAGGCTCATTCGATCCCTCTCATTTTTTTGACATCATTATACAGTTTGATATCCAGGTCATTAAGTATGGCCAATTCGTGACGCATTTCATCGTCAATATCACTGTATTGAGTTTTGCAGTCGTTATTATGCTTGAAGCCGGCATTGCTGTTAACATGAGAAAAGCTGTTAGTTTGGGGCCACTCCATTTTTGTTATCAGTTCTTCCATATCTGCCTCGAATCTCTCAAGGATACCAATGAAGAAAAAGTCGTGCAGTTCCATTCCTTCGAGAAAAGCATCCATCCTGTTGTTCTTTTTTCCTTCTTTAGCATATTCCAGCAGGGTATAATTCTTTTTTCTTAACTGCCTTTCATTGGCATTGCCTGTACGCAACCTCTTCATGAAAAAATAGTAATTGGAGATCACTCTCTCCACAGGGTCCCTCAGCCAGGTGATCACCCTGGGATTATGTTTTTCAATGACAGGCATCAATTGTGAAACACTCAGATGTGCATGAATACCCCGGATATGGCCGGGGAAAATTTCATCATTGATCTGTGAAAATCTTCCGTCGGGAAAGAAATGCTCTCTCTCATGGCGTATGTCAAGGGCATTACCATAAACCTGTTTCAATACCTCCAGAAACGAACGTCCCCCTGTCTTGGGGATATGGATGGAGATCAACTCGATCGTTCCGCTTACCGGTTTATGGTCTGTTTCTGTCATCAGGTTTTATTTCTCAGGCGCAGGGCTTCTTCATACAAAGCTACATCAATACTGTTTAACGTGGCAATTTCCTTCTTCATTTCAGCATTTATATCCCTGAATTGTGTTGTGCAATCGTTGTTTTCGATAAATGAGGAACTGCTTTTCCTGTGTGGGATCTTATGGTTGCCGTCCCAGCCAAGCATGTTTCCCAGCCTGCCGGTATCGCTCATGAATTCTTCATAAAGTCCGACAAAGAATAGTTCTTCAAGCCTGATGCCTTCAAGAAACCAGCTTGCTTTGTTCCTGTTCTCATCGAGGGCGGCATATTCGGGCAGGCTGTAAGCAATTGTGTGTGATTTTCTTTCAACGGCCTTACCTTCCCTGATCCTCTGCATCGAAAAATAATAGTTGGAGATGACCCTGTCGACAGGGTTTCGTAACCATGTGATGATCTTCGGGTCATCCTCACGGATGACCTCTTCCAGCTGTGATACCCGTATATGCCCGTGTATTACCTTTGCCGGGCCGGTATCCCGGACAGAATGAGAATCCATACCCGGCTCCGGGACATTTATCTTCATCACGTACTCTTTACCGTAAACCTTTTTAAGCAATTGAAAAAAGGAGCTTCCGGCTGTTTTGGGTATGTGTATGGAAATAAGTTCAATCATCAGTATCCTTTTTGAAACTTCCGTCACTGGAATATCCCACCTTTGTCATCACGCTGCCATATTTCTTCCAGAATTTTTCCCGGATCTCTTCCGGCATATCCTGTTTCCAGCCCCCTGATTTTCCACTTCTGAAAAAGCGTTGATTGAAATCGTCCTGCTCTTCTTTCGAAAGCCTCTTTCTCTTTTTTCCACCGAAATGTGATCCTCCATTGCGCTGGGAATCAAATGTGGGTATCCTGTCCATCTTTGGTTCGGGCAGATCTAAAAGTTCTTGCAGGCGCCTGATCTCTTTTTCAGGATCGTTTACCAGGTCTTCAAAATATATTACCAGGTCGGCGATCTCTGTCCACTGCTCAACATTGGCACCCCATCCTCCGAAATAAGAGCCCATCGGTGCCCAGAGGGCCTCTTTTAAATTTTTTAAAAAGTCGGAACCGGGTTCTATGATGTCTTTTCTGTGATGGGCCATGGAGATCAGTGCATCACGGCCGTCGCGCAGCAGGTAAATGATCTTAGCGTCCTGTTTGCAGATCGGAAGTATGTTTTTGGGAACTTCATGGGTTTTAATGGCAGCAAAGGCAAACTGTTCCCTGAGCTTATTCAATTTTCGTTCACCCGGTGCTGTGATGGCATTGAGAGCATTCAGCTTTTCCAGTTTTCTGAATTCCTTCAGGCCTTTATTGTAAACATTGATATTGTTCCAGGAGTATACGCCAAAAACATCCAGGAGAATGTTCCTCAGAAAGGTATTTCCTGATCTCGGGAATGAAGCGAGGATGATTCCGGGCTTATCAAATTTTTCCGTAGACTTATTCTTCCCGCATACTGAGTCTGCGTACTTTGATCGTCTCCCTATATAGATCAAGGATCTCATCCGGCGACCCAATACCACGGCACTCACCCTCATGTAATAAAACAACTCTATCCGCATATTGCTTAATGGTTCTCATGTTGTGGCTGACATGCACGATTGTCCGCCCGTTTACAAATGCCTTTTGAAATATCTCATCCGACCTGGCTTTAAAGCGTTCATCCCCAACACCTCCAAAAAACTCATCCATGAGAATGATATCTGCCTCAGCATGAACAGCAACAGCAAAAGCCAATCGTGCACGCATGCCACGCGAAAAATATTTTAACTTGGTGTTGACGAACTTTTGAAGCTCTGCAAATTCGATTATCTTCCTGAAGTTCTTATTGAGTTCACTGATCTTAACACCCATGACAGAACCGTTCAGGTAAATGTTCTCCCGGGCCGTAAGCTGGCCATTGAAACCCAGGCCAAGGCTCAACCTGATATATGTGCCATCGATGCTTGCAATACCACCTTTGTCGGGCTTGTATACGCCTGTCATTAAATGTATAAGAGTTGACTTGCCACAACCGTTGGCACCCACAATGCCAAGGAACTCACCTTTTTTAACCTCCAGGTTGATGTTCTTGACTGCTTCTATCCTGCGCTTATTCCCCCCGCTGGCAAAAGCCCATGACTTTTCCAGCAAGTTACCGGATACTTTATCCCTGATGGTGAATGTTTTACTTACATTCTCAAGCCGTATTACAACATTGTCTTCTGACATCAGATCTTTTCGATTGCTTTGTGAAAAAATTTGTTAAAAGACCATACTCCGATGGCCAGAATAGAACCTGCAAGGACATAATTATACCCCACAAGGAACCAATCAGGGTCTTTTCCATACATGATAACATCCCTAGAATTAATGATGATGCCGGCCAGGGGATTGGCATAAAGCAGGGCGGGGAACATATTGAATATTTTTTGTTTGGCAAAGAAAATAGGATTGATCCAGAACATGAGCAGCAGGACCAGTTCCCACAACTGTGAAATGTCTTTCAGATAAACATTGATCGTTGACAGGATCAGGCTTATTCCCAGGCAGAGCATCATGAGATTTATGATGAAGATAGGGTAGTAGATGAGCTTCCAGGTGATCGGTAAGCCCGTGATGATCATCATAGCCAGGAACACGCTGATATTCACGAGGAATCCGATCAGATTTGTCAGTATGGATGAATAATATACATCCAGCTTGTTAAAACGGATATTTTCAAGCAGATAACGCTTTGATCTGATCACCTTCAGGCCACCTTTGGTAGCCTCCTGGAAATACATCCAGATCATGATCCCCGAAAAGATGTAAAATCCGTAGTTCGGGATATCTTTAGCAAAAACGAAGGAAAAAACAACGTAGTAGATGAGTATCCTCATCAAGGGGTATACAAATGCCCATATTACCCCAAGGGCGCTTGAACTGTATTGAATTTTAAAATCCGTTTTGGCCAACAGCCATATCCGTTCAAGGCGGTTATTTTCCGGTATAATCGTATAAATCCTAGCTGCTAATCCCTGGGCCATTTGTGTTCGTTGTCGATAAGGGCAAAGGTAAATAAATTAAGACAGGTTAAGTGGATTTTGATATATTTGGGTCTTGGGATACGAAGGATGAAAGAAAGAAACAAAGACATCGAAAGACGTGTGCCTTTTTATAAAAGACATATCAATCAGGTAATTGCATTGCTGTTTATTGCAGGTTTAATTGCATATTCCAACACTTTTTACAGTGCATTTTGCTGGGATGATAAGGCGCAAATTCTGACCAATGAAAACATTCAGGACCTTGCTTATTTTTCAGATTTGTCGGTATGGACGGATGTGAACTACCGGCCATTGTCAAAGTTTAGTTTTGCTCTGAACTGGTATTTCGGCGGGGATAATGTTGTTGGATATCACCTTGTTAACCTTTTGCTTCATCTGCTTACTGCTGTGGTAGCATATAGCCTGGCAAGGTATACATTGTCATTATTGTCGCCGGCTGACGGCTTTGATGAACGCTTTAAAAAAATAAGCGCATTATTTGTGGCGCTGCTATTTCTGCTCCATCCCCTGCAGACCATGGCAGTGACCTATATTGTGCAGCGGATGACAGTCATGGCCGCCCTTTTCTATCTGCTGGCAGTGTTCCTGTATGCCAGGGGCCGGCATGCATATCTTTATGACGGGCTGAGCCGCAGGTCGCTGGGTTTGCTTCTGCTTGCACTGCTGTCGGGCATACTGGGAGTGATGTCAAAACAGAATGCAGTGAGCTTTCCCCTTGCTTTTATACTATATGAGATATTCTTTATCAGGAAGCCGGATGGGAGATATTGTAAGAAGTATGTTTTTTCAAGCCTTGTAATATTTTTCGCAGCCTTCCTGGTAGTTGTATTTGCCGGCTTGTTGCCGGCTGAAACGTCGCAATACACCCGCCTGGAGTATTTCAGCGCACAACTGGGGATATTTCACAAATACCTCTTGCTGATCCTCTTCCCGATAAGCCAGAATGTGGATTATTTCATCATATTGAAAACACCATTCTTCGGAGCAAGGGAGATCATTGGTGCCATCCTTTCTGCCGGAATGCTCGTATTGGGAGTGTTCACCTTCAGGAAGAACAAACTGGTATCTTTTGGCATCTTCTGGTTCTTTATTGCCATGTCGGTCGAATCCGGCATCATCCCAATCAGGGATATCATGATGGAGCATCGCATGTACCTGCCCATGTTCGGCATTGGAATGGTGTTAGCGGGGATAATTATGAAGTATATGCCATACAGGTCGGTGTATGTTGTTTATATAACCGGAATCATGTTTTTCATGCTGCTTGCCCTTGGAACATATAACAGGAACAAGGTCTGGCAGTCTGAATTGACCCTCTGGCAGGATGGTATAGAAAAGAGCCCCGGCAACCCACGGGTGATGAATAACCTGGGGCTTGCAATAAAGGCCAATGCCAGATACGCAGCAAGCCCGCAACAGCGAATAAATGACTTGCATAAAGCTATCTCCTATTTCAGCGAATCCATGACCGGAGATACCATATTCACACAGGCATACCTGCATCGTGGGCTGACCTACCTGGAGTTGGAAGAATACGAAAAGGCCCTGCTTGATGTACAGCGTGTAGCATTGACAAAACCCAAATATGCATATATGAAATTGTATATCGAAGGGGTGATCCTGGCAAAGCAGGGAATGCTTGAAGCTGCACTGGATAATTTTAATAATGCGATAGATAAAAAGGACGATTTTGCCATGCTTTTTACCTGGCGTGGGCTGGTAGAAGCTGAAATGGAGGAATATGGGCTTGCCATAGATGATTTCAAACGTTCTCTCGAGATAGACCCGGAGCAGACTAAATTATGTATTAACATCTCAAATTTGTACTTTTACCTGCATGATCACGGGCGGGCACTGGAGTGGATCCGTAAGGCCGGGGATGCGGGAGAGATCGTTGATCCGGGGTATTTGCAAATGCTTGAAAGCAGAGTTCTGATAAAATAATTTAATTTATTTAGGGTTGAATATACTGATCATAATACCGGTTTACAATGAGGCTGCCAATATTGCGCGCATCATCATGGAGATCAGTGAGAAATTTCCTGATTACGATATCCTGGTTGTAAATGATGCCAGCACAGATGGTTCCGGTGCCATAGCCGAAGAAAGTGGAAAAGCTGCCGTTGTCAACCTCCCGTATAATCTGGGTATTGGAGGAGCAGTGCAGACAGGGTTCAAGTACGCCAGGGAGAAAGACTATGATATTGCTTTGCAGTTTGATGGCGACGGCCAGCACCAGGTTGATGAGATAAGTAAGCTTGTGGAGGTTATCGGGGAAGGAGGGACAGATGTGGTGATCGGGTCACGCTTCAACAAGAAGACCAACGGCTTTACTACACATACTCTCAGACGCGTAGGTATCATGATCTTCCAGCTCATAAGCTATATGATGATCAGGCAAAAGATCACTGACCATACTTCGGGATTCAGGGCATATAATCGTAAGGCCTTCTGTTTCCTGGCCAACCATTATCCCACTGATTACCCGGAACCGGAAGTGGTCATCCTGCTCGGAAGAAACCATTTTGTGATGAAGGAAGTGTTCACCCAGATGCTACGGCGTCAGGGAGGGGTGTCGTCGATCCCCATTGGCAAAGGGCCATATTATATGGTAAAAGTGCTGCTGGCCATGTTCATGGCATCTATCAGGTCGCGGATCATCACTGAAAACAAAAAACAATAATCATGGGAGCAGTTAGCCAGATACAAGTAATTGCCATCACAGTAAGCCTGTTGCTGTTCTTTCTTATCATGTACCTGATAAGGAGTCAGCGGCTGAAAGAAGAATACTCATTGCTATGGATATTTTTCAGCCTGGTATTCATACTGTTTTCTTTCTGGAGAAGCGGACTGGATTATATTTCTGATTTTCTCGGTGTTGCTTACCCGCCGGCAGCCCTGTTTATGATATTGCTGATGGCAATATTCCTCATCTTAATAGAATTCTCAATCATCATCAGCAAATTAGCTGATAAGAACAAGTCGCTGGCACAGGAGATTGGGCTGCTTAAGCAGAG
>JAGLEK010000248.1 GCA_023145125.1 Bacteroidales bacterium
CGGTTGCTCCTGGTATTCCGGGCCTCCTCAACACGCTTCACGGCTTCAATAAATTCATTTATGTTAATCGGCTTAAGGATGTAATCCACCGCGGAGAATTTGATTGCCCGGATTGCATAGTGGTTGAAGGCCGTGATAAAGATCACATCGAAATCCTTTTCAGGAAAGCCGGCAAGCAGGTCGAAACCGCTCCCATGCGGCATCTCAACATCGAGAAATACCAGGTCGGGCTTTTCCTTTGTGATCACCTCAACGCCTTCAATGGCTGAATAAGCTTTGCCAATGATCTTAATATTAGGACAATATTCCTTTGCAATGGACTCGATAAAATTAACCGCATCCTGCTCATCATCAACAATAACCGTTCTTAGTATGTTAGTCATAATACTTTATTTTGATCCCTGATTTCAATGATCTGCCTCTTATCCAGCATCCAGTATCCAGTATCCAGTATCAAGTTATTATCGGTATACAAATCTCAACCCTCGTACCGCAAGCTTCACCATCATCATCTTTCATGTCAGTATAATCCACCCTCATTTCCTTCCCATATAATGAGTTCACCAGCTTGAGCCGGGATTCGGTGATACTGGTCCCAAGTGAGCGGTGGTTTTCTTTTTTGTTATTCTTTATCTCCATGGCTTTTTCGCGCCCGATGCCATTATCTTCTATGCTGCACAGTATGCAGTTTTTGTCGAGCTTCATGCCAATGTGGACATATCCCTTGCCGTCCTTGTGCATCAGTCCATGGCCAATGGCATTTTCAACAAAGGGTTGTATCAGCATGGTCGGGATCTTGTACATATAGGTGTCTATCTCCTCATCGATCTCTATCTTCCAGTCGAACTTTTCTTTGAATCTCAATGATTCCAGCTCCAGGTAGAGCTCAAGGGCGTCGATCTCCTCATCGATAGGTATGGCGGGATGCTCACTGTTCTCAAGGGTTTTCCTGATCAGCTTCGCGAACTTGGTCAGGTAGTTATTGGATGCTATCCTGTCGTTCTGGAACACATAATATTGTATCGAATTGAGGGTGTTAAAGATAAAATGGGGGTTCATCTGGGTGCGGAGGTTCTTTTGTGTCAGCGCTGATATCCTGTGGTTCATGTCTTCCAGCCTCTGCCTTGATCTCAGGCGGCTGGTCCTGATAAAAAGGAATGCAATAACTATCACCAGGATGCTCAGGCCACCCAGTCCGAATAGAATATAATTATTCCTTTGCAGTCGCACCTGCATCAGTTCCAGTTCCTGTTCACTCTTTTCCCTTTCATATTTGGCCTGCGCCTGCAGGATCCGGCGGTTATAATCATCCGACATCAAAGTGTCATTGTAAGCAGAGTGCAGCATAAAATTATCGTAGGCAAGCTCGTACCTGCCCATATTGGCATACATAGCACTGATATCCTTGTAAAGCCATGCGAGGTTATAAACATCATTGGTTTCACCGGAGACTTCTATACTAAGTGTGTAATATTCGATGGCCTTTTCAAAATAATTCCAGTCGCGATATATATTGCCAATGTTTCCGAGGCAATTAGCGATCAGTTGCTTATGTTGTATTGCTTTTGATATCTCGAGGTCTTCGAGGTATACTTCCAGGGATTCTTCCAGGCGTTCAAATTGGTAATACCCCCAGGCCATACGGTTCAGGGTGTTGGCAACCCTCAGGCTGTCGCCGGCCTTTGTTGCCAGGTCGATCAGTGTGGAATATGTTTCAATACTTTCTTCCAGCCTTCCGCTCTCACGTTTTATATCTCCCAGTCGTAACATGATGGACATTATTGTGCTATGCTTTTCATCCCGGTCAGCCAATTCAATGTATCTTTCATAGTATATTTCTTCCTGCGAATACTCGCGAAGGTTGTAGTATACCCTTCCCAGCCCCAGGTTTGCTTCTGCTTCAACATCTTTCATGCCCAGTTCCCGTGCGAGCAGGATTGCTTTTTCGAAATCTTCGATGCCATCCACAAATTTCCCGCTTCGGTAATTAAGCCAGCCGGTGAAGTTCATTAATCTTGCTTCATCCTCAGGGTCCTTGCTTTTTTTAAGGATCTCGATAATAGGGGAGATCAGGCTGGCAGATTTCTGATAATCCCCTTTGCTGTCGTATATCTCTATCATTATCAGGTAAAAGTCAATGTCGGGATCAAAGCCGATATCCTCAGATAATTTAATGCCTTTCCCGGCGTAGATGAGTGCTGAATCAGCGAGATCATGGTTCTCATAGTAGCGCGACATCTCGAGGTAGCACCTGATCCGGATGGTGTCACTTCTTTCAGTCGAAAGGACATCATACAGGCTGTCAATCTGGGTGTACGCCTGATTGCTGCAGGCTGACAATAACAGTATCGTTATCAGCCAACGAAGATTATTCTTAATAAATGAGATCATGTTCCGCTCCTGTATGGGCCTGATAAATGTAAAAAATATTTATGATTTATACAGGCCTTAACTGTTCACAAAGATATAATGCAGATTGAAATTCAGCTGCTGTTAGCTTTCCAATAATGCCTTTCAACCTATAAATGGCGCATCTGAACCAATATTTGCATATGTGGTCCCCGGATAATTTGTTGCAATTATTAGCTAAAGATATTATTTTTGCAAGCACAAGCGGAAATAGCTCAGTTGGTAGAGCATTAGCTTCCCAAGCTGGGGGTCGCGGGTTCGAGTCCCGTTTTCCGCTCCACCAAGACCTCACAGGTTGTGTAACCTGTGAGGTCTGATTT
>JAGLEK010000249.1 GCA_023145125.1 Bacteroidales bacterium
ATGGATCTGAAAAACGTTAAGCGCGGCCGTATCAAAGAATATGCAGAGAAATACGGATGTGAATATTACGAAGGGAAACGCCCATGGGGTATCAAATGTGACGTAGCCCTTCCTAGTGCAACCCAGAACGAGATTGATGAAGAAGATGCTAAAACACTGATCGCCAATGGTTGTTTCCTGGTTTCAGAAGGTGCCAACATGCCTTCCACACCAGAAGCAGTCGAAGTTTATCAGAATGCCAGGATCATGTACGGCCCGGGTAAAGCTGCCAACGCAGGTGGTGTTTCCGTTTCAGGCCTTGAAATGAGCCAGAACTCACTGCGTCTTTCATGGACCAGGGAAGAAGTTGATGCAAGACTGCAGCAGATCATGAAAGATATCCATGCTACATGTGTGAAATATGGCCCTAAAGATGGTGACTATATTGATTATGTAACAGGTGCCAACATTGGTGGATTTGTAAAAATCGCTGATTCTATGATGGCGCAAGGATACGTATAAGAAATCTGAAATCAGAAATCAGAAATCAGAACTCAGAACTCAGAACTCAGAGATCAGAACTCAAAATTCAGATTTCAAAGTTCAAAGTTCAAAGTTCAAGATTCCGTTTCGACAGAGGCGGGATCTTTTTTTATGGCAAAAAAGTAGGCGTTAAAGAAAGCATAGAATACCACACCGGCTTGTGTTTCAAGCATCGATTCAAATAAGAGGTTGAATCCGATCAGGATCAGAAATACCAGATACAGGTAATGCTTTTGTTCCATGCTGTATAAAGCCGGAAGGATCAAGTTCAGCAGTAAAACTATCAGGCCTACGATTCCCAGGGTGATCATGGTCTGCAAATACTGGTTATGTGCATTCAGCTCAAGTTTAAAAGCGTTCACCATATCCTTTTCATTATATTTGATCAGGAGCTGGTCTTTTATATCCCCTGTACCTACACCCCAGAGAAAGTGCTCGTTGGTGATCTCGAATGAATACCACCATATCATGATCCGCTCCCCGGAACTGCTGGCAATTTCATCTGCGTTGATCCCTGCTTGCTCAAGGTCTTCACGGGTTTCCTCGAATCGCTCCGCCGAGGTCGGGAACATCATAAAAAGAAATATAAAAGAAGCCCCAAGCAAGGCCCCACTGCCAATCCCCTTCAGGAACTGCTTTTCCTTAAATATAAGATAAGCAACGTACAAGGCAAGAACAAGGGCAAGGCTCAGAATACCGGCCTTTGAGCTCAGCATGATCACAAAAAACTCAAATAAAAGAATAAGCAATCCGGCAAGTATCTGCCTGATCATACCCTGCACCCGGCCTGTATGCAAAAAGTATAGTAACACCGCTATGGCAAAGCATACGTACATGGCCAGATATGAAGGGTGTATTAAGGAAGACAGGCTACTATAATAGAACTCCCTTAAAGATCCTGTTTCCATGTATTCGATAAATGCTAGTCCGTAGCATAATAACAACGAAAAGAATACACCAAGAACAAAGGACCATAGCACCTTTCTTGCAACAGCAAATGTCAGAACTTCATCCCGTACCGTAGCCATGATCACCGGAAAGATGAATAGTGACATCTTCACTTCCATATCAAAAAAGCCATACTCAAAGTTTCTGGTATACAACAAGCCAAAACCATAAAGCAGGTATAAACCTGTGAAAAGCAGAGTGTTGAAGCGATGGTTTGAATTCACAAGCCTTTTAGCTTTCCCGGCAAAATCCCCTTCAAGCAACCAGGTGATCACCATAACAGCGATCACGTAAGGGATCACTTTTCTGTAAACAGGCAACAGAAAAGCAAAGGTTACCAATTCAGCCTGATACAAACGGACAATATGTTTTTCGTTGACTAACAATGCTATGGTTTAATTTCAGACATGACCTCAAAGAAATCTGCAGCAATCTTATCACGATTAAACTTCATTTCAATATAGGATCTTGCAGTATCACCAAGTTTTTTACACTCGTCAGGGTCATCTCGTAAAAGTACGACCTTTTCAGCGAGGTCCTCATCATTTTCAGGCTCAAATGCAAGTCCGCATTCCCCTTCCTCTATGAATAATTCTTTTGCTTCTCCCTCAACGCCAAGCAAGATGGGTTTTTTCATGGCAAGGCTTTCGAATATTTTAGAGGGGATAGCCCCTTTGAAGAGATCCAGTTTCTTAAGAGGAATGACCGATACATTCATGGAAGCAAGCACTGCAGGCATTTCAGCTTTGCTCACTACGTCAAAATATTGAACATTTTCCAGCTTTAGCGATCGACTTAACTCTTTCAATGGCCGCTCCTGCGGCCCATTGCCCATCAGCACAAATTTTATCCCGGGATTGTTCCTCAGCCTGTCGGCTGCCCTGATAACTACCTCCAGCCCCTGTGCATGTCCCAGTATTCCACCGTAAAAGACCAAAAAATCATCGTCTTCATATCCATGATCCTTCCTCCAGGATCGCTGAGTAACATCAGGATCATAATAAGACAGGTCGGCGCCATTAGGAAGCCAGTAAACATGTTTTTGGGGAAACCTTGAAGAGATATTATCTACAATACCCTTTGTCTGCCCTGTAACCAGGATGGATCTCTTATATAAAAATCCCTCCAGTCGCTTACTGGCACCCAGCAGTGTTTTTGATTTGATGAGCCCAAGCTTTTCTGCACTTTCAGGCCAGAGATCTGACACGTTGAATACCAGTCCGGCCCTTTTGATCGCGGAAAGGAGGTATGCCGAAATCCCGAGAAACAAAGGAGGTGATTCACAAAGGATCAAATCACTCTTTCCGGTACGGAAACAGCCTGCAAAGAAAGATGTAAACACGAAAGAAAAATAATTGAGCAGGCGCTGAAATATCGACTTGCTGTTCCTTACATAGATCCACGAGCGGTAAACAGTGACGCCATCAATGTCTTCTTTTACGCGACATTTTCTCCTGTACCCATCATAAATTTTCATTTTAGGGTAATTGGGCATCGCCGTAAGCACACTCACGTCAACACCCAGATCTTTCAATCGTACGGCAAGTTCATGAAGGCGGTTCTGGGCAGCACCGGTTTCCGGAGGATAATACTGTGTAAGGATTAGCAGTTTCAAAACTATATTGGGTAACCCGCCAGGGATTAAACGTTATTCCGTATTCTGCAGATATGATGCTGTACGAAGAGCCTTGTCAAAGACAAAATACTGTATCAGCACAAAATCTTTTTCGTCATTCACAAAGGCATACAGGCGATCGAGGTCGAAAGGCTCCAATGCAGCCCCATCCTTGTCATAGATCTCACTGATCCCGCCTTTGCGGAATGTTCTGACGACAAACTCATCTCCGTCTTTCTCCCTGAGGGTAATGATATGTGCCCCCGGCCCCGAAGTTAAAGAGTCGATATATTCTGCATCCAGTTTATTGTTCAATACCGATTCAAAGCGTAAATCCTTAAACGCAGTTACGAACTGCAACATTCGCAGGGTATCATATGCGTGTGCCTGTCCATCATTAAGCGTGGTTAGGGAGAAGTCCCCATCTACAGCTGTTTCAACGATAAATGATTCACCGGGCTCTTCCAGGAATTCTATTTTAACGGAAGCAAAATCCTGTATCGGTGTTTTAAAGATGGTATGGTCACGCCAGTCGGCTGCATCTGTAGAATAGCGGGGGAAAATAAATCCTCTCAGGTTCGGGAGGAAAACAACATAGGGCTGATCTGCACCATCCATCTTTATGTAAGTGCCCATATTATTCTGGGTGGCATCTCCTACATAATAGGTACGGGTCAGTTTTTCATGCGGAAAGAGTCTGATCACGTTAAAAAGATTGATCCGGTATTCTTCCTGATAGATCTCAACCTTACGTGCAATGGTTGCCAATCGCCGCAACACATTGTCTCGTGCTGCAAGAGGTACAGGATAGCCTACTGTCAGGTCTTTCATGGTACGAAGCAGCATGTTGACATTATAATTATGCGCCAGGTATTTATCGTCAAGAGTCCACTTCCCAACGGCTTCCTTCACCAGCTTAACACTCCTGCCGTTCATATCAGCCATGAAAATCATCCTGACACTGGAAGTATCTTCAATAGCAAAACCACTTTCGGCATCATCAAGGGTTGTATATTTCCTGTTTATCACAAAAAGGACCGCGATAACAACCACAATAAGCGTAAGGATAAGCAGAAATCTGTTTTTTTTCATTGGCTAAGAAGTAAATTAAGTTGTATATCGTTTCTTCCTTATGAAGATATAAATTATTCCAAAAATAATGACCATGAGTGGAGGAATGGCAGAATTCCCCAGCCTCCATATAAACTCATTTCCTTTTAAGGCAGTTTCATTAAGTAAAGGTGTTTCTACATTCTTTTCCCTGATGGTAACAATCTCGCTGCCGGAGACAAGGTAATCTATCGCATTAAGTATTAGCCTCTTATTCCCGAATGTTTCGCCGGTATACTGGTCATAGCCCAGGGGCAGAGGATACCCCTGTGAATAATGGAATTGATTCCTGATCACATCGCCATCAGCAATGACGATCATAGATGTTGGTTTGCCATGTTCCTTAAATGCAATTTCTTTACTCCCCGCTAATGCCCGTGACATCCTGTTCCTGTACAGTGATTTGAAACTTCCTTCAAGCAATACAGCAACAGGGATGAAATTTTCATTAAACTGCTTTTCATCGGGTTCCTCATCGAGGATGTTCAGGTTAATGTACACAGGAGCATTCAATCTTCTTGAATAAGGAGAAGTACTCATCAGGAATGTTTTTTTAATCCCCGGGATCATAATGGTATCGAGGCTGCTGACAAACTCAGTTTTAACAGCACCAATATTGTTCACCACCGGGTGGTTTGTATCCGAAGCCACCAGCGGGAAAAAATACCAGGGAAAGAATTCAATATCCGGCTGGCCTGCAGTGGAACCGGCGACCATTGGTATTGGCAATGCGATCAGGTCCATGATGAGGTCAGTATTCAGTCGTACACCATAGTTGAACAACATATCATCCAGAAAGATATTGTTGGTGATTCCCATGGTAGCTCCGGTATATGACAGGCTGTCCATGCTGGCAAAGACCGGATCTATAAGCCATAAGACTTTCCCGCCATGCATGATATACTGGTCGATGATGAATTTATCCTTTTCACTGAATGCCGAATCAGGACCGGCAATGATAATACTTTCGTACTTATTTTTGATAACATAATCGCCTGAATCATCAGCTACCCTCTCAGTCAGGCTGTTGACCTCTTCATTCAGGCGAACCCGCTCAACCGTATAGTTATCCTGCAAGGTGCGCATAATATCTGCTGTTTCCCGTGGGCCCAGCTCGCCATGCCCTTCAATAAATGCAATTGGAGGCTTTTCTTCATTCGTGAGCAGGCTGATTGCGTATGAAAGGTTAAATTCAATGTCATTGATGGCACGGTCGATCCTTTTCTCCAGGGGGATGGGAAACCTTTCCGGCTGCAGAAACTGAACAGGGACCTCCTTAGCTCTATAGGTTACAATGGCACCCGGAAATATCCTGGCAAATTTCACACCTTCTTCGTTATCCTCCCGGTATTGATCAGCCACCAATCCACGTTCTTCAAGGTTTTTATGGATCGTATACCTTTCTTTGGGATCATCGCTTTGCGAAGGGTTGATGAATTTATACTGAACCTTATCGCTGATCACATGAAATTCATCAAGCATCTCCCTGGTAGCAATTTTTAATTGACGATAATCGGGGGGCAGGCTCCCGTCCAGATAGATCTGGAAGTAAACAATATCATCAAGCTCGTTGAGCATCCGGCGTGTATCATCACTCACCGAATAGATGTTGTCCTCGGTAAAATCGACACGGTAGGAAATAAATGAAACTATGATATTGACAAATACAATGATCACGATCACCAGGATTAACTGGATCCAGGCACCTTGCTTAAGGGTTTTTTTCGCTTTATTCATTGTGTTTGTTATACTACAATATTATAATTACCATTTCCTGCTGCTTAATGAGAACCTTGTCAACATCAGGAAGAATGTGATAAGGCTGAGAAAATATACAATATCCCTGAGGTCGACCACACCACGTCTGATAGATTCATAGTGCGCTTCTATTCCGAGCCCATGCATAAACAGGGCAACATCTGTAAATATCCTTAACTTCCACAAAACACTGAACCCGATATACACGAATACAGAGATCAACGCCGCAAAGATGAATGACAATATCTGGCTGCTCGTCAGCGAGGATGCAAAGATCCCTATTGACACGAAGCATGCCCCAACCAGTAGCAGGCCGAGGTATGAAGTCCACATTGCTCCCGAATCTATATTCCCCGGTATTTCGCCCAGCTGGTATACAGAATAATAATAAATGAGTGTTGGGATCAGGGAAAAGACAACAAGAAGCACGCCTGCAAAAAATTTCGCCAGTACTATTTGTGAGTCGCTAAGTGGTTTTGTCAGCAGGATCTCAAATGTTCCGCTTCTGGTTTCTTCTGCGAACATTTTCATGGTAATGGCCGGTATCAGGAACATAAACACATATGGGGCAACCATAAAAAGTCCGTCGAGGTTTGCCTTATTGTTTGAGATAATATCATTCCAGCCCAGGAAGATATCCACATTCAGCATCCAGAGGAAGAAACTCATCACAAGCAGGAACACCACGATTACAATATATGCAATGAGGGAACTTAAAAAACTTTCGATTTCCTTACGTAATAATGTGAACATCTTTCTTGATCTGTGAAGCTAAAAGCAAGGTGCTAAATTAATGATTTTAATGGAAACGGAAAGAGGAAGAATATAGTATAGATTGTCGATTGTCGATTTTCGGTTTTCGATTGTCGATAGGATTTTAGATTGCCGATAGGATTTTAGATTTTAGATTTGGGATTTATTTTCGATTTATATCTGCAATACTTCGAACATCATAAATCTACAATCCCAAATCCTATCTAATATCACCCAATCGACAATCGACAATCGCCTAATCATAAAACTCTATCCTGACCGGATCATCCGGATTCAGGCCCAGCAGGTTGCCTGCCTTGCCGTTATTCATGGCGATCTCAAGATGCCCGTTACAGCCAAAGAGTGCCAGTATCTCTCCTACGTGCACATCCGAATATGAATCATGGATGCGATTGATCTCCTCACCCCTGAAACTGATAGTAAACTTCCGGTTCCTGCCAACCTCCTTAAACTTTTCCTGCCGGATGTTGGTAATCACATTTTTATAATTATCGACATAGATCACGATGCCTTTAATAACATTATTATCCACCACCGGGGCAAACAGCATCTTTTCGTTCAGGGCCTCGCGCGGGTGGCCAAGGCTTGAAATATCTTCACCTTTGGCAAGCATGGCTGCTGCTTTTACAAACCGGTCGCGCGACGAAAAGGTAAAAAAGGTCGAATCCTGCACCAGATCGATTTCAACTATTTTTTCAGGCGGCTCGTCGAAAATCAATGAAAAGATCCCTGTATCAGCGCCAATAAAAAATTGTTCCCCGGCAAGCACGACGGTATGAGGGCTCATTTCCGACTCCTCGGTGCTCACCCCGATAATATGGATGGTACCCGGGGGGAAATCACGGTAGCAGTTCTTAAGTATGAATGCCGCCTGAGTCAGGTTATGTGGCGGAATGTGGTGGGAGATGTCGATGATCCGGGCCTCAGGCATCTGCTTCAGGATAGCTCCCTTTACCGAAGCAAGGTAGTGGTCTTTGGTTCCCCAATCGCTGGTTAATGTAATTACTGGCATATACTTCGTCTCTAATCTGGGTTTTAATGACTTCAAAAGTAAGCAATTTTTGACTAATTTTGTTTCAATGAATGAACGTACTATTTCGATAGAAGCATATAGCCCGCTGGAGATCTATGGTGCTAACGACAGCCACCTCAACCTGATCAAGAAGCTGTTTCCCAGGCTTAAGATCGTTGCCAGGGGAGGCATCATCAAGATAGCAGGCACAGACAAGGAGTTGAATGAATTTGAGCGCCGTTTTTCCCTGTTGCTCACTTCTTTTGAGCGTTTTGGGAAGATCACCGAGAATGATGTGATGCAGATCATGGGCACTGAAGATAATTCCGTTGCCACGCAGGCAAAGGAAGATAAAAATGATGATGTGCTGGTATTTGGCCGTGAAGGTTTATTGATAAAGGCGCGCACCGTCAACCAGCGGAAGATGGTTAAGAGCAGCGAAAAGAATGACCTGGTCCTGGCCATCGGCCCCGCCGGAACAGGAAAAACATATACTGCAGTGGCGTTGGCTGTCAGGGCACTGAAAAACAAAGAAGTCAAAAGGATCATCCTCACCAGGCCTGCCGTTGAGGCCGGGGAAAACCTTGGTTTTCTGCCGGGTGACCTGAAAGACAAGCTCGATCCTTATTTGCAGCCTCTTTATGACGCACTGCGGGATATGCTCCCAACACAGAAACTATTATCCTACCTGGAAGACGGTACCATTGAGGTTGCACCACTGGCATTTATGCGCGGACGCACACTTGACCATGCATTTGCCATTCTCGATGAGGCACAGAACACCACACCAAATCAGCTGAAGATGTTCCTTACGCGTATGGGGCGATCATCAAAATTTATTGTTACAGGTGATATTACACAGATCGACCTGCCCCCTAAACAGGAATCAGGCCTGATACATGCTGCCAGGATATTGAAAGAAACCAAAGGCATAGGCTTTATTTATCTTAACGAAAACGATATCATCCGTCATAAGCTTGTAATTAAGATTATTGCAGCTTATGGAAACAAAAAGAATAATGAATAAGCAGTTGAATTACTCTTAGTATTTTTGTATCTTTATCCGTTCACAAAATACCACAAACAAAACCATAATAACCAAACAAATTTGCCTTATGAAAAAAATCATTTATGTATTTATCATGCTGAGTTTTATCCTCTTCTCTTGCGGGGGAAGCTCAGAACAAACAACAGAGGACAACGACGAAGCTGTAACCACTGAACAAAGTGAGGATCTTGCCGATGAAGATGATGCAGCGATAAAGAACTGTGACGAATTCCTCGACAATTACGATAAATGGACCGACGACTACCTGGAGGTTCTGGAAGCTTATGTCAAGGATCCGACAAATATAGAGATCAGCCAGGAATATATGGCACTGGCAGAGTCTTTGAGCACATGGTACTCAGATTGGACAGACTATGTTGCCTGTGCATCAAGTGAAAAGTATCAACAGCGCTTCGAAGAGATCTCCGACAAGGTAGATGATAAACTGACGGAACTGGACCTGCAGGATTAATTGCATATAATCCCGTTATTTACCGGTATTCAAGAAGCATATTAGACAATTGACAGAATTCGGTTATTTTTGCAGCTACTAAAAATCTGCAACCTATGAATACAATAACCCGAACTGATTTTACTTTCCCCGGACAAAAGAGTTTTTACAAGGGAAAGGTTCGCGACGTATATAACATCAATGATGAGCTGATGGTGATGGTCGTTTCCGACCGTATCTCGGCTTTCGATGTAGTCCTTCCAAAAGGGATCCCATATAAAGGACAGGTATTGAACCAGATCGCTGCCAAATTCCTGGATGCCACCGCCGACATAGTTCCTAACTGGAAGATAGCCGTGCCGGATCCCATGGTAACTGTGGGGCGGTATTGTAATCCCCTTCCGGTGGAGATGATCATTCGCGGATACCTGACAGGCAGTTCATGGCGTACCTACAAAAAGGGAGCAAGTGAAATCTGCGGTGTTCCCATAGCTGACGGAATGAAAGAACACCAGGCTTTTCCCGAACCGATAGTAACACCTACCACCAAGGCTCAGGAAGGAGCACACGATGAAGATATATCGGCCGATGATATCATAAAACAGGGACTGGTATCTGAAGAAGACTATGCGTTGTTAGACAAATACACCCGTGAGCTTTTTCAAAGGGGTTCTGAAATTGCAGCACAGATGGGACTGATCCTTGTCGACACTAAATATGAATTTGGCAAGATCGGTGATCAGATCTATCTTATTGATGAAATCCACACCCCGGACTCATCGCGATATTTTTACCGTGAGGGCTATCAGGAGCGTCAGGATAATGGAGAGCAGCAAAAGCAGCTCAGCAAGGAATTTGTTCGTGAATGGCTTATGTCGAGAGGCTTCATGGGACAGGAAAGCCAGAAGGTCCCGTTTATGTCGGATGAATTCGTAGAATCTGTATCAGAAAGATATATTGAGCTTTATGAAAATATTGCCGGTGAACCTTTCGTCAAGGCAGATGTTTCAAACGTACTGAAACGTGTCGAAGAAAATATAAACATCTTTCTTGCCGGTCAGGACAAATAAAAATCTACAGGCATGATCCCTTTTTCCCCACCACGCATCGATCAAAAGATCATTGATGAAGTCAACGATGCCTTAAGGTCAGGCTGGATCACCACCGGTCCGCGTACCAAGAAGTTTGAAAAAATGATCACCGCCTATTGTGGCCATGAATCTACGCTTTGTGTGAATTCCGGTTCATCAGGACTGGAGTTGATGCTGCGCTGGTTTGGCGTTGGTGCCGGAGATGAGGTAATCGTACCTGCATACACTTACACAGCAACAGCAAATGTGGTTGTTCATTGTGGGGCCAGGCCCGTATTTGTTGATGCAGGCCCCGACTTTAACATGGATGTTGAAAAGCTCCGGGCAGCCATCACTCCTGCAACTAAGGTTATCATGCCCGTCGACCTGGCCGGGCTTCCTTGCGATTATGACGAGATCAACGCATTGGTTGCCGATGAAGACATTAAGGGAAAATTCTCCCCGAACAACCCTGAGCAGAATAAGCTGGGGCGCATCCTGGTATTGTCAGATGCTGCTCATTCGATCGGCGCAAAATATAAAGGAAAGAAAACCGGGTCACTCACTGATGTGAGCGTATTCTCTTTTCATGCAGTAAAAAACCTTACCACCGCCGAAGGGGGTGCCATCTGCCTGAACCTGCCTGAACCTTTTGACAATGAAGATATTTATAAATATCTCTGCATAAAATCCTTACACGGCCAGACAAAAGATGCACTTGCCAAAAGCAAGGACGGCAACTGGCAATATGATGTAATTGAAGCAGGCTACAAATGTAATATGACCGATATACAGGCGGCCATGGGCATTGTGGAGTTAGAGCGTTACGATGAGGATATGCTGGTAAAAAGAAAGCATATTTTTGACCTGTACAGCAAAGCTTTTGCAGAAAAAGACTGGGCTGTTATTCCCCCCTATGAAACAACAGGTAAAACCTCATCCTGCCATGTTTTTCTTCTGAGGATCAAGGGAATCGATGAAGCAGAGCGAAACATCATCATCAGCAAAGTGTATGAGAAGCAGGTGTCAGTGAATGTGCACTTTATACCATTGCCAATGCTTAGCTTCTATAAAAACAGCGGGTATAGCATAGATGATTATCCTGTCAGTTATGATAATTTCAGCCGGGTGATCTCATTACCCGTTTATTATAACCTGGATGATGATCAGGTCCAAACGGTTATACAGGCAGTAACAGAATCTGTTGAAGAAGTGCTGTCATGATAAAACGACTCTTTGATATCATTATCTCTTTTCTGGCATTGGTAATACTGTTACCGGTATTGATTATCATCTCAATATGGGTGCTCCTCGGCTCAAAAGGCGGGATATTATACAGGCAGCGCAGGGTTGGCAAAAACAATCATGATTTTACTTTACTGAAATTTCGCACAATGTACCCCGGGGCTGATACCAGGGGCCTGCTAACTGTAGGAGAACGCGATCCCAGGATCAGCGGGGCAGGATATTCTCTCAGGAGGACAAAACTCGATGAACTACCCCAGCTGATCAATATCCTGGCAGGCGATATGAGCCTGGTGGGGCCAAGGCCTGAGGTAAGAAAATATGTTGACCTCTATACGGATGAGCAATTAAAAGTGTTGGATATCAGGCCCGGCCTTACTGATAACGCATCCCTGGAATATATTGATGAAAGCGAGATCCTCGCCAAAAGCGAAGATCCGGAGAAAGCCTATATAGAAACGATCCTGCCGGCTAAGCTGGAACTGAATCTTCAATATATCCGCGAGCGGTCTATGGGGAAGGATATCGGTATCATCTTCAGGACGATTTCCGGGATCTTCCGATAAATATTATCTACAGCCCGGATGCGAGTTTCCTGAGCTCCTCCACCTTTTCTGAGTTGCCCTGTTCCTTATGCAATTCGATGAGTTGCCCAAAAACCCTTTTGATGATGGTGACATTATCGCAGGGGCGGAAATAGTTTTCGTTATGCGGGAGTTTCATTTGCTTTATGTAAGCTTCTATTTCATTGTGGGTAAACAGGGTTCCGCGGTTAAAAGGATTGATATAAAAAAGGGCATGATCACCATCCGTTTCCGGCTGTTCATCATCAGGTGCCTCCATATAGGCGAGCACAAAATGACTGGGCAGGTCAACACCGTAAACCGGCAGCTTAAGACTGCGGGCAATGATGATAAAAAGTATCCCTATCGACAGCGGGTTTCCTTTTTTCGTTTCCAGGAGGATATTCATGTAGAGGTTGTCGGGGCTCTTGATATTGCTTTTATTTCCCCTGAATTTATGCACATCAAACAGTATGTGGTTCACAACCTTGATCTTCTCCAGCGCTGTAAGGTTATTGTTCAATTCAAGCCAGACATCCTGCACAAGCTGTCCTATCTGTTTGATAACCTTCTCGGAGTCAAGGTCGGGATACTGATAGCGGGCAGCCAGCATAAAGCCATTCATTAGATCCTCACTCCCCAGTTGTGACCAGCTGCAAATGCTCGCATGCAGGTCATCTAATTGGATCAGGTGGATGATCTCTTCGATACGCTCTTGCAGCATTGGTTCGAAGGAGGCTTCCCAGGCAGATTCCAGGACAGGGATTGCATCCGTACCATAAACATGGATCTTTGCCCTGATCTGCTCATACACTTCTGCATCAGGTTCATCCAGTAAGCTAATTAGTGCTTTGAGCTCTTTATGTATTACCTCATCTCCCATTCAGATATATTTATGTCTAGTGTCCGGCAAAACTTCATTTATTCCTTACCACCAAGTCCCCAAGGCACTAAGGTTCACCAAGACAATTATTTAACCTTGGTGATGCATGGCGCCCTGGTGGCTACTATATTTATTCCAGGCTACAAGCTTTTACTGCTTTTAATATTTTGAGTATTATTGTATTCAAAATTAATACTAAATATGAGCATATTGAAAAAAATCAGCATACGTTATCAACGGACATTTAAACAGCTTTTCTTATTCAATCTGATGTTTTTAATGCAATTCTGTACCGGACCTTCAGAGCGACATGAGATCATCGATCCGGCAGTTGTTTCTGCCGACAACATCATAACAAAAAGGAATCTTTCTCCCTTGCATAAGGCCTTTCTCGCCAGGTTTCTGCCCGAGATCCATACAGCGAACAATAAGATACTGCTTATCCGAAATAATATGCTCGACCTGCAGGATGCAGTTAAGGATGATGACAAGTTTGATGACACAAACTTACAGGAGTTGAACAGGGTGCTGAAAAAATATCGCCTCGATCCTCTTAAGGAAAGCCCCCTGCCCGCATCAGAAAAGATTGAGGGTGCCATTCAGGAATTACTCAGGAGAGTG
Source organism: Bacteroidales bacterium (assembly GCA_023145125.1). GTDB lineage: Bacteria > Bacteroidota > Bacteroidia > Bacteroidales > B18-G4 > B18-G4. The sequence goes on from JAGLEK010000249.1 coordinate 13,621, forward strand.
GACATCATACCGGTACAGCTGGTGATGGCCCAGGCTATTATTGAATCGGGTTGGGGAAAATCCGATTTTGCTAAACACGGCAATAATTATTTCGGCGTACATTGCTATACCGAAGGTTGTGGCGTAAAGCCGGCAGGTAACGACAGTGCCGACTTCTATGTAAAAACATACTCCTCAGAGATGGCCGGAATAGAAGATTATCTGTGGATACTGAATACCGGCCATGCTTACCGGGGCCTGCGCCAGACCAGGTTTGAACTCCGGGATGACAATAAGCCCATCGATGCCATTGCCCTCGCTCAGGGTCTTTCAAAATATTCGGCCAAAGGGGAGGAATATGTAAATATGGTCAGCAATATCATTCGCAACTATCTTCCGGAAAATACCGATGAGCTTCTGGCCGGGAAGAC
>JAGLEK010000025.1 GCA_023145125.1 Bacteroidales bacterium
CCGGTTATGTATTGTACAAAGCCTCCTGCTTCGTCTGAGATCTTAACCAGCGTACTATTATCAATCAGTGGCTGGAATATATCAATCATATCGAGTGAAGCGGGTGTGACGAAGAATGAAATCATATTCCAACCTCCGTCCAGATCAGTAAGCTGGTTCTGGGTTGGAGGTCCCGTAATCCCTGTAATGCTAAAATCATCAATAGCCATATCTGATCTATAACCACTTCCTGTTAAACCGGTAAACCTTATAACCAGATCAGTTTCTGAAGTATAGGCATTTAAATCGATCACCTGTTCATTCCATGAATTTCCCTGATCACCTGTTAAACTCCAGATATCTGAAGACCAGGAAGATCCGCCATCAGTGGAAACCTGAACAGATAAGGTTCCCATATCTGCACCGTACATATGATACCAGAATGTAAGCTCCGGGTCCGTAATACCGCTTAAATCAAATCCCGGGCTTGTTACTCTCCCGGTACTTGAAGTACAACCACCTGATGACTCTGTGTATAGATAATTCCCTCCGCCCGTGTGATCGGAAGTCGGGCCCGTAGTGCCTGATGCTGTTGACCCTGAATGAATATCCCAATCAATATCATCACCCGCAACATTTGTCCAGCAAGCACTAAGAAGGACACTTCCATCCGGGGTACAAGCTGCTGAAGGACTGCTTGTCGTCCATGAATCAAAAGTCTGTGTATAAGGATAGGATGTGATTCCGGAACAATCAAAAACATCAATATAATCTGTCTTTATTTTAGTATCACTACCATAAGCATTGGTTGCCTCCAGGGTAACCGTATAGAGACCTGCTGCGTCAAACTGAACCTGGGGGTTTTGAGAGCTTGAACTTGTTGAACCAACGAATGTAACTGTCGCAGGTGAAAAAGACCATGACCATGAACTGGGGATATTTGTTGACATATCCGTAAAATAAACTGTATACCCGACTTGAGGATTCAGATTATCTGCATTAAAATCAGCTACCGGTTGTGTTGTTGGTGCCGAAAATAAGTCGGATTCCCATAATCCTCTGCCAAAAGTAGCAGCACGAAGACTGCTATTCGCCGGAGTTGAATTATCGTAATAAATCTCTAACTCCGTTACGACCACATTTGGCAATCCATTATTAAAGGAAAACCAATTGCTTGATCCGACTTTGGCATAAACTCCCAGATCCGTTCCGGCATACAATTCTGTTTCCGTTGTATTCTGTTTATTTTGAATAACGCACATTACCGGAATGCCGGGAAAACCTGCAGAAATATTCGTCCAGCTTGTGCCGCCATTTGTTGTTTCATAAACCCCATGAGAATTGTATTCTCCCATGGAAACCCATACTGTATTTGGATCGTTATCCTTAACAGAAATGTACGTTATATAGGACGAAGAAACCGGTAAAGAACCGGTTATAATGCTCCATGATGAACCGCCATTCGTTGTTCGCTGAAGTTCATCTCTAGAAGCAGCATAAATATAGTTTGAATTTGATGGAGCAACAACCAGCGATCTAAGGTAATTTGTTGCATAGTTCAAATTACCAATATTAGTCCAACTGGTCCCACGGTTTGTTGACCTCCATACATCGGCATAACCGGCATAAAGTGTGGTATTCGTGTTGGGGTCGATTACAAAGGGGGTAACCCAGTGACCTGTTCCGGCAGAACCGGGTGTAACGTTAGAACTTCCGCCCCAATGGTTAGTTGTCCTCGTTATAGTTCCTCGTGGATAAGTGCTATACTGCGTATTCGTGGTAGAATAATCGATCAAACACTCCATACCATCCCCACCTGTCACATCATACCATGTGCCTGACCAGAGCAGTTTAGATCCATTATCCTGTAAACCTGTCATAACTTCATCCGGAGTTGTTTGCGCAACACTGAGTCGATATAACTGACTGATAACCATTCCATTTGAAATATCAGACCATGAAGATCCGCCATTGGTGGTTGTATACAAACCGCCATCATTACATTCGTATAAAGTTGATCCGAAAAAAACAAGATCATGTTTATCAGCATGCGCAACGGGAGACCCACAAGAGTTATATGTTCCACTACTAGTCCACATATTATTATTTGTCCATGCACTTCCTCCATTAGTGGATTTCCATGTATTTACTCCTCCTATATAAACTTCATCTGCATCGACTGGATCTACGGCTATACATAAATCGTAACCTCCCTGTCCGTTGGCATCGGTCCCCAGGCAATACCAGCCCAGCATATTCGTAGTTGAACCACTGAATACCTGGCTAAATGACCCCCCTGTATTTGTTGATTTTTGAATGCTGCTCAGCCCACCATTCTGTTGTGCAACAATTCCATATACAATACTTGTGTTAGCCGGGGTGACCCCTATTTCTACTCTATAATCAGTTGATGCATAAGTAGCTACTATTGACCAGGATGAGCCTCCATCTGAGGTTTTATAAATTACAGGGCTGTTCCAGTAACTTTTAGTTGATGCATAAAGAATAGAACTGTTTGTTGGGTGCATTTCCAGATCAATGAAATTGCTTCCAGATATTTGAATTGGCCATGTAACACCCCCGTCAGTTGTTTTATATATACCATCTGAAGTAGCAGCGTATATAATACTACTGTTGGTGTGATCAATTACGAGTCGATTAATCGTTTCTTTCTGGCTTGTTGAATAAGTAAGTCCGGTTGGAAGCCAGGTAATTCCGCCATCAGTAGATTTCAGCACACCAACACTATTATTGTCGTTGGATTGACCGCCACTGAGCGACCACATACTTCCCCCATCCCTGTCGCCTGTTCCGATATATATAATATCAACACCACCGTTAGGTACAACAACAATTGAACTGACACCGAGAACAGCGTTATTATCCGTTAAAACAGTCCATGAAGACCCACCATTGGTTGATTTCCATAGTCCGCCTGAAGCGGCACCTGCATAAAGATCACCGGATAATTCCTGCTCTACAACGCAATTTAATCTTCCTATCCCGGAATAACCACCACCGGAACTATTTGGCCCTAAGCTTGTCCAGTTCCCATCTGAACTTCGTGTTGCTGCACCTCCAAGCTGCTGATAAATTTCTGCAGCACTAAGTGTGGGAAACTCACCGCTAACAGGGTCGATACGGTTTTCCCAGAACCATTCCCAGCGTCTAAATTGCTTCCAGCCTCCGGCTTTTTTCCTAACTCCATTTTCTACATAATAACCATTGTTATCTACATTATACGGAGCCCAATATTCATTGAATTCACGCTGGATCTTAAAAAATCCATTGTCCATCTGCTGTGGTGGATTACTATTAGTGCCAGGGGTTTGGCCAATTAAGCTGATAGAAAATAAAAAGCTTAATCCTATTAGTATTGCGCCTGATAAAGAAAGGTTTCGGTTCATTTTTTGATTTTTAGTGACTATACTGCACGTAGTTAAAACAA
>JAGLEK010000250.1 GCA_023145125.1 Bacteroidales bacterium
GATTTTTCCCTTGGGATACTGTTTATCTATTATATCAAAAAAGGTGCTGATATCATGGGAGTCCAGACAAATGTGAATATGGAGGTCAAAAGGCGCTTTGAAGAATTCGATATTGAAATGGCATTTCCAACACAAACTGTTTATACCATTGCCGAAAATTAAAAATAAATTCTGATATCTGATAGACTAGTGTCCGGTTAAAACTTCATATTTTACCTACCACCAAGTCCCCAAGGCACTAAGGTTCACCAAGACAATTATTTAATCTTGGTGATTCTTGGAGTCTTAGAGCCTTGGTGGTAAGTATATTTATGTAAGCCCTCTAAAACAATATTGCCTTAAATAGAGCTATTATCAAGCCTTTTACCAATTCAATCTAAATTTCCCCGGACACTAGTGTATCTGATATCTGATTTCTTCGGCTTGCATTTATTTAACCAGCTTACTGAGATTTTTTAATTTCTTTATTTTGATCCGGATCTGGCTGCGATAAGATGATCCGGGATCCGGACAGCCGGCCTTGTGTAATCGTGCAACGCCCGCCCCCATCATAGCCAGCAATTCCCCACTTTGGGCATCAATAACCATTCCCACGAACATGCGCTGCTGGTCAGACCATAGATAGTGGATATATGCTGTATTCTCAGTTTTCGACGAAATTGTATTTTCAATATCTTCCTGCGTGGCAATACGGAAAGGATGTTTGTAATATTTTGATACCAGCTCTTCAGTAATACCTTCAGGATCGAGATTATCCGGTAGCAGGAGCGTCATTGATTTCAGCCTTGATGATATTTCTTTCGGGACCTTTTTTGCATAAATACCCCCTTTTGGCTTTTTCTGAGCAAGCGCGGTAAGGATACTTTCATTGAACTGCTGCAGAGCAAATACCAGGTCGCTTTCTGATAATGATAAACCGGTAAACGACAGCTTAAAAATGTATTTTCCCCTGAAAAGTTGTCCTGTCATCTCCATGTCGGGGACCAGCGGATAGCTATACAGGCCACGGTCAACCATGCGTGAATCGAAACGCTTTCCGTCTTCTGAGAGGTACAACATAAAGGTAAAAGAAGGAAACCAGAAAATATCGTTTGAGCTTTGTTGTCCTTCCCGTGAAGGCCCGGCCGAGAAAATTACATAATCGTGGCTCTTGGATGCAATAATAGAAGCTACCCGCCTGCTTTTCATGAAGATGATACTGTCGCTGAGGGTCCAGTGCTGACTAAAGATCTCCCTTATCTTTTCATTGTACCATGCCATGTGAATGGAGTCGCAATAAGTACCAGCCTCTTCCTCCATATCAAACAGGGCTACGAGTAACGGACGGTATTTTAATGCCTCAGCCTTTTTATAGTCGGCATGAAGGAACTGGGCCTGGGATTGTAAGATGATAAAAAGAAGAATTGTAATGGCGAGAAGCTTATGCATGGGAGTGAATTATTTGGTAAAGATAGGAAAGAGTATAAAGTAATAACCTTGTACGTAATACATAAAAAAACAGGCCTCTATGGTCAGAGGCCTGCTTAAGTGAAAATTGGGGTATATAGGCTCACGCAAATTAGCGTGAGAGATTTATTATAACTTTATGGGGTAGGATGTTCCGTCAATGGTCACGATAGCGTCATCATCGCAGGTACCCGGGCCATAATCAAGTTCAATGAGAGGGAACATGGAATGCTGTAATTCTATAATCCCGCTCTTGATCCAATAGCAGTTAAGTGAAAACTCAAGTCCCTGCGTAATGGTTGCTGACAGGGTTGTGCCATTTGAGGCCACAACATTATGTGAGCCTGTTATCATATAGGTGTCGTCCCACCAGATAAATGGCGTACTGAACCCCTCGCTCCATTCACGCAAGCGGTCACCGACCCACGTGATAATACCGTCATTGGGCTTGATGATCTGCCCATCGACATGTACTGTCCATGTGGGGTTACCGGCGGTGTTCAATCCCTGGTTGGTCAGGACCTTGGTTCCTAGCACCTGGTGTTCATTAACGAAATAGTTGTCGAGAGTGGTTGTGATCACTGTTCCTACAGCCCAGTATGGTCCGCTGTGCTGTACGTTGATCTTTCCTCTGCGCCATTTACCATCATTACAAAGGCAGTTGGTTGCGCCAAAGTCAATGCTTATTGTAAAGGGGAAGCTCAGTGTATCGATGGTCACGATTACGCATGGCCCCATAAAAATGGTATCCAGTACAATGCTTTTATAGGCTTTATCCCCGTTTCGCATTGCTTCGTCAGTGATATCTGTCAGCTCACTGAACAGCTTGTCGGCGAGGGCATCATCCTTGGTTGCATCGACTTCTTTTTCATTTGTTTGCTGTGGATCAGGATCTTCATCCTTCTGGCATCCGATGTGGATCATCGTAAGCCCCGCCAGCAAAAACATTCCTAATACTAATTTCCGTGTCTTCATAAGGGTTTTGTTTTAGTTAGAAGTTTGCTAATTATAAAATACTAATTGAATAAGGGTAAAAATATCGTTCCTGAATGTTCGTGTTGCTGCCAGTCGATACGGTATCGTGTCGGGCATTCCGATCCGGAAATAGGCTCATTATTGTCGTTATAGCCAAAAGTAACGGTTGCTTTAAGATCCTCCTGGGGGTAATTGTATTGCTGTATTCCTGAACAGGGAAGCCATTGACATGCCTGGCGGAAAACAATTGACTCATCAACACGTATGAAGAATTTCCTTCCATTACGATCTGTTCCCCACGACATGAGGTTATTTTGACCTTGTTGGTTTCCGAAACCATTTACAGCCAGTTGTAGATTACCCGGGCTGCCACTGTATACCATCATCTTATGAAGGTTCCAGTCCCTGGGGGGATTACCATTGAAGGTAATATCAATACCAGCATTGATCCTGTAGATCACAGTGTTTATTCCACTTCCAAGTAGAGCCGGAATACCACCACTGATATTTTTAAAATCAGCCGTGCCATTGATAATCATTGTGTTATTATCGAACACGTTGGTGACTTCATAGTTGATGAAATCCACATCAACTTTTGTGTTTTTAATCAACCAGGTGTCATTCTTTTTGATCTTAATTTGCATTTTACCGGTACGGTACCTGGTTTCCAGGCAATTCAGACCATCATAACTGAGGTAATAGATGATTTTGTTGTTCACCTCAACTACTGAATCCAGTGTTGCCCCGCAAGGAATGTCCAGCTTGTATTTGTTACCGACAAGCACCATACTTACATCAGTAAAAGCCTCATCAAAATTCCCTTCCACAGAATGATCATCCATTGACAACTGTTGAATGGGGGAAGAATCAGGTTGGATTTCTTCCGGTTCATCTTTTTTGCATGCTGTGGTTACTGCGACAGCAAGGAAGAAGAGCAGTAATAGTCTTGTGAATTTCGTCAATTTCATCTTCACTCGTTTTAAATAGTACACTAACTTTTTCATTTACCCTTATTTTAAAGTCAATTTTTTTTTGGTGTTACAGTCAGGGAAAGTGAATTCACGGCACATATACCGAAAAACCCAATTGCCCCTTCACTTAAGTTTGTGGTTACATTGGCAGGATCCGAAGGAAATACTCCTCCCTGCCAGCTGGTTTCCAGCAGCAACGTCCGCACAAAAGCAGCATGCTCAGAGGTGAGGGAATACCTGCGCTCCAATATTTTTGTGCCTGCCGGGAAATTTACCTGTTCCACGACCGGTGAAAATACCTGGCTTACATCCAGGGTGGGCAGGGTATAGAACAATAATTTCTTCCTGCACGCTTCAGGATCTTTATCCTCATAACCCGGAACCGACGACCAATCAATTTGTATTTCCCACATAGCAGGGTCCTCTGCCTCAAACGAACTGGCTACATAATCGATATGATACAGGTCATTATCATCATTTTTAGTATAGGTTAACTCAGGAAATGTTTCCCCCGGGATCATATAAGCCTGGGCGCTATAAAACCTGTCATGATAATAGATAAGCAGGGAATAATTTTTTGAAAACCGCGCCACTACGATAGTGTCTGTGATATAGCGGCCGGCCTCCTCCGGGTCTTCAATGAGTGTATAAGTTTCGTCTTCATTACTGATGATGACATCGGCACCACTCAGTGGAAGAGTGACATCATTCAGGTTTGCTTTGTTATTATAAAGGTATATATATTGCACTTTATATTCATTAGTCAGAAATCCATCTACAACAATGTATTTGGGCCCATCTTCAAGAGCATCCCAATCTGCCTCCTTCACGCATGCAGAGAGGATAATAATTAAAATAATATGTATCCAGTACCTCTTCATTAAAACTTAAATTGATAATTAATAGATGGGATGATCTCTGAAACTGATAATGTTGTCGGCACCAATTCCTGTGTATGAAGATGATCAGCAGGAATAACATAATCCCCTTCCGGGTCTGATATTCTATTAAAACTCAGAAAATATGGATTGTTCCTGCCATAAACATTGTACAGATTCAAGACCAGGTTATGCTTATATCTCGCAGCTTCATCCTTGTTTAGTCTGAAATTTGCTGAAATATCAAGCCTGTGGTATACTGGAAGCCGATCATTATTTTTTTCTCCGTAAATAGGCACCACATACCCATTATAATCGTAGAAGCAAACAGGTGTTGTTATTGCTGCACCACTCAGTAGAATCCAATTAGCCGAAAACGACCATCGCTTTTTCGTATCATAAGCAATGAAAATGGTCAGGTTATGCGGCCTGTCCTGGAATGCGCGATAAGGTGATCCATTATTGACTCCCGGAGTCTTGGCAAATATTCTTGAGTATGTATATCCTATCCACCCTGTTAATCGGCCAAAAGGCTTATGAAACATCATTTCCAATCCGTATGACCAGGCTTCTCCGGGACGGATCTCGCCTTCTATCAATGGATTATACAGCATGTTGGCATGTGGGGCATAATCTATATAATTGTAGTAATGTTTATAGTATGTTTCAGCCGAGAATTTAATTTTCTTATTGATAAGGCTTGTAAAATATCCCAGCGAATATTGATCTGCTTTACGCGGCTTGATATTGGGTCCGGAAGGCACCCATACTGCCAGAGAAGTAAACGGGCTAATACTATTGTTCAATTCATTCAGAAACTGCGTAGTCCGGCTGTAACCTGCTTTTAGCGAATGGTTTGGAGCAACCTGGTAAGTAATGTTAATCCTGGGTTCCAGGCTGGTATAGGAGGAATATACAGCATTCTTTTCAACATCGAAAGTATCGATAACATCATAATTACCATCGAAGTAGTAAACAGTGGTGGGTCCGAGATCCTGCCAGAGGGGAAGCCGGATGCCATATCTTAATGTGATCTTACTGCCGACATTTTGCCGGTTGCCAGCATAGAAGCTATATTCCATGCAATTATAGTTTGGGATCTCCTCTGCTTCAGAATTATCGTTCAGGTTGATATTACCGGCATCAAGCGCATGCGAGCTGATATTCATTCCCGCAGTGAAGGTATTGTTAGGGTTTAGGAACCAGGTAAAATCTGTTTTGAGAGTAATATTCGAAATAGATGATTTCCAGTATTCTTTACGGTCTTCCGACAGATATAAAAGGTATTGATAGCGGGTGACATAGAATGTTGTATTTGAAAAGAGCTTTTTATTGAACACATGGTTCCAGCGAAGGGTGCCCAATACATTGTTCCACCCAATGCCATAGGTCTGGATGGAGGAGTAAGTTTTCCTTTCCAGCAGGTCATTGCCGATATAAAAAGTCCCGAACAAACGGTTTTTGTCGTTAAGCTTGAAGTTTAACTTGGCATTCAGGTCGAAGAAACCTACCTTGATCTCCTGATCTTTATAGTATAGCTGTGGCAGCCATTGCAAGGTTGAAATCCTGCCTCCAAGATAAAATGAACTTTTATCCCTAATGATCGGTCCTTCCACAGAAAGGGTAGAGGTATATGGGCCGATATTACCCCAAAAGCCAAACCTTTTCATATTGCCGTCTTTGGTTTTTATGTCAACCACTGACGATAAGCGGCCGCCGTATTTTACCGGGAAGTCTCCTTTATAAACTTCCATATCACTGATTGCATCGGGCGAGATCACCGAAAGGAAACCAAACAGGTGTGACGCATTATACAAGGGCACCTCATCAATCAGGATGAGGTTCTGGTCGCTGCTGCCCCCCCGCACAAAAAACAGGGAGGATCCGTCCCCGAATGATTCAATACCGGGAACCACCTGCAACGATTTGATAATGTCTTTATCCCCCGTAATACCCGGAAGCTTTGCCAGCGTTTTGCTGCTGAAGCGAAATTCACTGATCTGCTCATTCAGGAACAAGGGCTTATCCGTTCTGCCGATGATCTCAACCTCTTTCATGGTCATGAGGCTTTCCTTCATCTCAGGGCTTAGCTTTTTATCCCTATCGAGCAATACGGTCATCTCAACAGCCTCGTACCCGATAAATGAGAAAACTATTTGATGCACTCCTGCCGGCAAGGTGAGGGAATAAAAACCATAGGCATTGGTGGCTGTGCCCTCGTAACTTTCTTTTTCATAAACATGTGCCCCGATAAGCACTTCTCCTGACGCCCTGTCTTTCAGGTATCCTGAAATAGTGAAAAGTTTGCCACTGGCCAGGTCTGCCTGATAATCCTGTTCAGGATCAAAGCCGGGCTTTCTGAGCACAATATGGGTTTTTACCAGGTCATATTTGATTCCGTTCTTCCGGAATACCTTTTTAAGGATATACTTAATGGATTTGTCCTGCGCATTGATGCTGACAGGAAGCGATACAGGTATGGTTTGGGGGCTGTAGGAGAAATATACGCCGCCCTTTTCCTCAATTTCACGGATAACATCTTCCAGTGGGGCATCCTCCGCCTCAATTGTGATCTTCCGTGAAAGGTCCTGGGAATAGATAAATACAGTGGAAAGGAGTAATACCGTAATGGAAAGCACGATACTTTTCATGTATGTATGACCCGATATGGACAAAATACTGTTTATTGACATCCTTTACCCGAAAGTTCTATCCTGTCGCCGTTTGGCCGGACTGTAATGTCAATGGTCGACTGCAGTACAAGCAGCACAGCTTCCAGCGACTGACCTTCAAAGGTAGCAGTTATATGGCAATTGTTTATTTCCGGGTTCAATACAATAATATCTTTGTTGTATACTTTTTTAAGAACATTAATAATTTCGAAGAGAGGAGTATCGTTGAAACGAAGTGTTTTTGTTTTCCAGGCAAGCAGGTTAAGATCCATGTTCTCCTGTACCAATATTTTATCAGATTGCCTGAGTACAACGGCCTTTTCACCTGGTTCGAGCTGTATTTCCTTATTATTATAATTTAGTTCAACACTTCCAGATATTAATGTAACCACCATTGTATTTTCATCAGCTTGGGTGTTTATGTAAAATGATGTACCAAGCACCCTGATCTGCATTTCGTTCGCATTTATTACAAATGCCTTTTCTTCAATATGGGTTACATCGAAAAAAGCCTCACCCTCCAATGAAACCATCCTTTCTTTTCCTTTAAAATAAGAGGGATAATACAGAACAGATCCCGCATTCAGAGTAACTTGTGTTCCGTCAGGGAGTGTGGATTCTAGTATCCGGCCCTGGGCAAAAAGAGTGCTTTGGGTGGGTTGCATGAATACCAGGAAATATATCAATGTAGGGATAACCAGCAACAAGACTATGGCAGCAGCAGCACTGATGAAATATCTGTGTGATCTATTTTCAAGCTTCCTTGTAACAGGAGCTTCGGTAGTATCTAAACTGGCATACATGGCTTTCCACTCTTCATCAAGATCTACTACCTGTTCCACAATATGTGCATACTGCAGAAACCAGGTTTTGCGCATTTCCATGAACACATTTAAATTTGCAGAGTCAGCGCTAAGCCATAAAAGCAACTCTGAGACCTCATTTTTTGTGGTTTCTCCAGAAAGATATCGTGTGATAAGAGTTTCGTAATATGCGTGGTCTTCTTTCATTGCTGCTATCTATTATACACACAAACCCACTCTTACCCTAATGCAATTACCAGGATTTTTATGATGACCCCCACCTTCATATGATGGTTTTGGTTTTGTTTAGTAAGTTGTAAGTCCTTAAAATGTTGCCTTATATATTTAATTTTAAAAGTTTTACGCATAATTAACAAAAAAGTTCTGAAATTTATATTTTTTATTATCTGTTATAGAATTCGGCTAATCTGGTACGCATGATTCTTAATGCTTTCGACATCTGTGCTTCGACAGTTTTCACTGATATGTTGAGCTCTGTGGCGATCTCGTGGTATTTTTTGTTTTCCATCCTGTTCAGGAGAAAGATCTTCCTGCATTTATCAGGCAGGGCATTGGTTGCTTCTTCGATGCGTACTTTCAGCTCTTCTGCCACCAGGTGATCTTGTTCCACATAGTTATGACCACTATCGAGACCCTCGAATTCAAGAATACTGCGATCGAATTTCTTATGGTCACGGAGGTAATTCAAACAACGATTCCTAACTGTAGTTCCAAGGTAAGATTTCGGTGAGCGATCAAGCTCAATGGTTTTTCTTTTTTCCCAAAGGTTGACAAATGCTTCCTGTACGATCTCCCTGGCAATTTCGTGGTCTTTTACATATTCCAGGGCAAAATAGCTCAGCCCCTTGAAATTCTCCCTGAAGAGCTCCTCAAAGCTTTTCCTGTCGAGGCCGTTGCTGTCGTTATGTTGTTTAATTTCCAGTATAAAATGGTTTTGCCCGGATTAAATCCAATGGCAAGATAAAAGAAAATAACGTAATTATTTAGTATTGAGTATTGAGATGTGGGTATTGAGATGGTGTGGGGTGTAGGGTATGATTTAGGCAAGGACCTATTACAAGGACGTATGACGAAAGGATTCTGGTAAATCAGAACCAAGGGGTATGCAGATCCGGTAAACAGTTCCATTGCCCGGGGATGAATCAATATTAATGATACCATCAAGAAATTTCACGCGTGAGCGAATACTCTGTACCCCCATGGTTTCCCGACTGAGTATTTCCTTAACATCAAAGCCTTTTCCATTATCAGAATAACTAATATTCATTTCGTCAGGCTGGATAATTAGTGTGAGATCAATTTTGTCGGCTTCAGCATGTTTGATCGTATTGTTAACCATTTCCTGTACCATGCGGTAAATCATGATCTCCGTGTTTTCGGGTAATCTTTCTTTTGGGCCGACCACTCCTATTTTGGCATCGATATCATTGGCTTCGTCAAGTGTTTCGAAAAAATCTTCCAGGGCTTCGAACAATCCAAGTTTGGTAAGGAGTCCGGGCATCAGATTATGTGATATCTTCCGTACATCGCTGCTGGCCTGTTCAAGAAATTTTGTTGCCTTGTTGATTAAGGCTTTGTTATCAGGACTTTTATCCCTGATGGCAGTAAATTGCATCTTCGTTACAGAAAGAAGTACACCCAGGTTATCATGGAGTTCCAGGGCCACACGTTTTCTTTCCTGTTCCTGCCCTTCCACTAAAAAGCGTGCAGCCATGTATTTCTTTTCTTCCTCTAATTGTTTTATTTTATGATCGGCAATGATTCGATTCTTGCGACTTTTATATGCCAAAAAGAAAACCAGCAATAAGGCAACTATAACGATCCCCATCCCGCTAAAAAACAAAAGATTACGCTGCCTGATCCTTTTTAAATTCTCATTTTCCAGGTTCAATATTTTAAGCTGATCTTTTTCCTTTTCGTATTTGAGCAGGAGGTTATTGATGATTTCTGTTTTTTCAAGGTTGAAAATACTGTCATTAATATGCTGAAAATGCCTGTAGGTCAATAATGCAGATTCATAGTTGCCGGATTGAGAATAGATTTGAAAAATATTTTCAAGAACTTCTTTCTGCCTGTTCAAATCCTGAATGTTGTCAGCCAGGAGCATGCATGAATCGTAATATATCAAAGCTTTTTCAGTCAGTAGCATTTCAGAATAAACCGAAGCCATTCCCTGCCATGCCGCGATCATTCCTTCTGAATAATCCTGTTCACGGTAAAATGATAATGCCTTCTTCTGCTTGGCAAGGGCAGCCTTGTATTTTCCCTGGTTTATTAATAGGGATGCCTGGTTAATATAATTGTTGTGAATCCCTAATGCATCTCCTGTCAGCTTATATACTGAATCAGCGAGCGTATAGTATTCTTGTGCAACTTCATGATTATTTTCTTCAAAGGCAAGGTTGCCAAGACGAGAGTATGCTGTTGGCAGATTATAAAGATCCTCATTTTTGATATCCAATTCAAGGCTCATATTAAGGTATTTATGAGCGTTATCATAATCTCCAAGCTTTCTGTACACCTTCCCAAGGTTTCCGACAATCCTTCCAAGGGATTTTTCTCTTCCCAGGATCTCGCTGTAGTAGATAGCCTTATGATAATAAATTGCAGACGAATCGTAAACAGCAATTACCTGGAAGAAATTTCCAAGGCTATTGTAAACAGCAATTAAAGCAGAGGTGTCATGGAAGTTTTTATAAATGGCTAAAGCATTTTTATAATATAACAGGGCAGGCTTTTTATAAGAAGAATTTCTTTTCAGGTTTCCCATATTAAAATTCGCTTTTGCAAGACGAATACTATCCCGCAGGAAATCGCAAATTGAAAGGAAACGTTGCCCGTAGTCAAGGGCTTCAACAAAATCCCCCATGCTTTTTAAGGTCAGGCTCTTTTTGTAAAGAGCATCGGCAACACCTTCCTGATACCCGATCCTTGTTGACAACTCCAACGCCTGGTCACACAACAAGAGGGAGGAATCCGTATTGATATGGCGATAATATTGAGAAAGCAGGACAAGGCATTCGACTTTTTCCCGGGTATCATCCTGCTGGGATATAACTTTAACAAGCCTGGTAATTTCATCATCAGACGATGCAGAATAAACCTGCATCGTGACAATCAATAAACCAATAAATGTTAATGCTCTGAGAAAATGTTGCATAAATCAGATTATTCAATTTCTATATCTGAGTCTTTCGATATTGTTCCTGTTGCGCTCTTCAGCGGTACATTATTCTTATACACCTTCGTGGTTATGTTAAAAACCTGGTCGCCAATAGCATTTCTTATTCCTTGCTCATCAAGTTCCTGTCCGGGATCAAGGATTTCCACCGGGATAATTAACTCCTGATATTTGGTGTTTTCTGTTACTGTTCCATAAACCCTCAGGCGTATTTCAACATCCTTCCCTGATTCTCCTTTATCTGTGATAATTATATCCTCAGGCAGAGGATAAGGAATATATTCGCCGGAGCTCAGTGTTACCAGGATAGAAACTTTGGCGTAGATCTTTTCTTGAGTAGTTAAGTACAGAATGCTCAATCTTTGTCTTGGCTCATACATAATTAAAAGTTTTTGGCTTTAAAAATTTATAAGATTTAATTAATACTCTAAAATATTAAAATTTATTAGGACAGACAAAATATATCTCCATTTTGTGGGCATATTTATTATATTAATTCAATGTCTGAATTTTCAGATGCATTGATTTTCAAGCCTTTGACCCATGGAGGAAGATTTTTTAATTTAAGGATGACATCTACCTCCATTTCAACATCCGGAATATCATCCCCATAAGGCAACAGGATGAAATCAAGTTCAAGGATTCCATCCGGAGGGGCTTCTGTGTATTTTTTTGGAACCAGGACTGGGTTGATAAGGTTATTGATAACCGCAACCCCGATTGCCTTGACAGCCATAAGATCAGGCTCATTTTTATGCTTTATTATTCGTATGTTTTTGACATACCTTACATTACCATTCATGATCTACAATATTACATTCTAATAACAGGAACATTATGGCAGAAAACCACTAAATAATATTCTGGTGTATTCCTGCTATGCTTTTTAGATTGAGCTATGATAATTTTGTTTTTGAACAGGTCAGATATGGATATTTACATTTATCATACTGACTCCAAAAAACCCATCGAAGGCTCATGCAAAGTTTAAAAATAGCCCTGATCACAACACTTATTATATTCTCATTTGCCGCCAGTATAGGTGATGATGGGACACGGATCAAGATGACCAAAAACACAATACTGATACCCTATGAGCCGGTATCAGTATTTGTGAAATGTGATCAGTTGAACATGATAATGTTACATAAAGAGTTTATATCAGATCCGGCATCACAAATGCGTGACAGCCTGATTTGGAAAGCGAGCCCGAAAGATAAACCGATCCGCAGGAGAGCTTCGCGTAAAAAGACTGCAACTAAGATTACTTAGTGCGGTAATCAATTTGATAATGCTTTGTTTCATGACAAAGCAGACTTTTCCGGGGTGCCTTTCAGGCCCCCGGTTTTTTTCGGCAGCCTGTAAAGCTTCCTTTTGTTACTTGGGTTTGGGATATTCTGAGCCATTTACAAGTCAGACTTATTCAATAAAATCATTTTCAACTGCCCATCGGACCAGGCCGGCAGTCTTATTCACCCCCGTTTTATGCATGAGGTTTGCCCGATGGCTTTCCACGGTATGAAAACTGATAAACAACTTTTCGGAGATTTCCTGGCTTGAAAGCCCATTACAGATAAGATTGAGGACCTCCTTTTCCCTGCTTGTAAGTTTTGGAAAAAGAGTTGAAGTGTTTTCTTCTTTCAGCTCCTGTTCAATTAAGCGGACAGAAAGACTTTCATGAAAATATTTATTTCCTGAATAAACAGCCCTCACAGCTTTTTCGATCTGATCTTTTCCTGCATCTTTTAATAAATACCCACTGGCACCATTTTTAATCATACGTTTTACAAAACGCTTCTCATCGTATTGGGAAAGTGCAATAATTTTGATATCAGGATATTCTTTAGATACCTGTCTGGTGCATTCCAGCCCGTCTAACTTTGGCATGTTTATGTCCATAAGGATAACATCAGGGAGCAGCCCGGACTTAAGAATTTCCAATACCCGGTACCCATTACCGGCTTCTCCGATCACGCTAAAATCCTCTATATCGCTGAGCGCAGACTTAAGCCCGTCGATTAGCAACTGATGATCGTCGGCAATCATTATTTTAATCATATTTATACTCTTTGAATCCTTGGAATATTCGAAGATTGTTTCATTTTGCTGCTTTTTGTCTAAAGATAGAAAAACTCTGACTAACATTTGTAACTTTATGGCAAACAAATGAGATTCTTCCAGGCACATAAAAACCTCCTTATCGTAATTGTCTTTTTCGCAATTATATATTCCCTGATCTCTATCGTAAACCATTATTATTTCAGAACTTATGCCCTGGACCTGGGAGCTTACACCAATGCCCTCTACGATTATATCCGCTTCCAGTGTAACGACAGCACGGTGTTCAGGGAGGTGGGTGAAAACCTTTTGGCCGATCATTTCGACCTCTATCTCATAATATTCTCTCCCTTAGCGCTGATATTCGGGAGTTATACATTGCTGATTGTTCAGATAGCATTCATTTTGCTGGGGGGTGTTGGTATTTATAAGTACTTTTTACTCTCAGAAAAGACCAGCCGGTATGCCCTCAGTGCCACAATATACTTTTACCTGTTCTTTGGCGTGATCTCCGCCCTTTCTTTTGATTATCATAGCAACACCATTGCTGCCGCCCTGCTTCCATGGTTTTTTTATTGGATGAAAAAAAGGAAAGTCCTGGCATGCAGCATGATGTTATTGGCCATTCTTGTGTCTAAGGAAAATATATCATTATGGATGGCTTTTGTATGCCTGGGCTTGCTGGTTGAGTATTGGAAAAAGCCATTTTGGCGGTACTATCTGCTGCTTGCATTTTCGTTTTGTATTCTATACTTCGTATTGATCACCATGGTGGTCATGCCTGCCATTTCAAATAAGCTCGCTTATCCTCATTTTCATTATTCCTTTTTAGGCAGTAATCCATCTGAAGCTTTGCTGTTTTTACTTGAGCATCCGATAGAATCCTTTAAAACCCTGTTTATAAATCATACAAATCACCCGAATGGCGATTATGTGAAACTTGAGTTTCTCCTTCTCCTGCTTGTTTCGGGACTGTATATTGTGGTTCGTAAGCCCGCATATTTCATTATGCTGATCCCACTATTCTTCCAGAAGTTTTACCATGACAATATTTCCATGTGGGGGATATCAGCACAGTACTCCGTTGAATTTGCTCCTGTGCTTGCCATTGGAATATTCGCAGCCATTTCTGAAATAAAAGGGGCTTTGCTAAGAAAAATACTGCTTGTCCTATCCCTTGGCGGATGCCTGCTGGCCACGATCAGAATTATGGACCGCACGATGATGTATACCGACAAATCCAGGATCAGGATCTACCAGAGCATGCATTACACAAGGGATTATGATGTAAAAAAGGTACATGAGGCATTGAGTGTGATCCCACCGGGGGCCATTGTCAGTGCACAATCGCCATTTGTTCCGCACCTGGCTTTGAGGGACCATATCTACCAGTTCCCCATCATTAAGGATGCAGAATATATTGTCATTTCCGCCAGGGAAGGGCCTTATCCACTCAGCAAAGAAGCATTTGCTGGTGAGATTGATAAGTTAAAGGCTTCAGGGGACTGGGAAGTTCTTTATTGGGAGGATGGGTTTTATATTTTCAGGAGAGCTGACCGGTCTGCAGAATTTTGAATCAGGGACTGATTTTCGTATCTTCAACGTAAAAAGATGAAAACAAAATTATGTTGCTCAGTAGCCCTGGCATTTTTCATTAATGTGGTTTTTGCAGGTACTTATTATGTTGCCCCGGGTGGCAATGATTCAAGTTCTGGTACAGAATCTCAGCCGTGGTTGACCATTCAACATGCAGCAAACGTGATGATTGCAGGTGATATGGTATATATTAAGGCGGGTACCTATCATGAAATGGTTCATCAGAACATAAATTCAGGAACAGATGCAAATTATATCATCTTTTCCGCTTTTCCCGGTGATGAAGGAAATGTAATAATCGATGGTACTGATATACCGGTGCCTGATTATACCGGATTGTTTTATATAGATAATGTTGATTACATAAAAGTATCAGGCTTAAGTATCCGAAATTCCAGAGAAGCCGGTATTATGATCGATTTTTCTACTCATATTTCAATAAATGATTGTTACATATTCAACACCCATTCATCAGGAATTGGTGTATGGAATTGTTCGAATATTATTGTAGAGAACAATGATATTGACCATGCATGCATGGGCAACCAGGGCGGGGCCGCAGATATTCAGGAATGCCTGACCATCTCAGGAACAAAAGATTTTGAAGTAAAAAACAATAAGGTACATGATAATACAGTCAATATGCTTGGCGGAGAGGGAATAGACATCAAAGAAGCCTGTGAAAATGGTAAAGTTTATAACAATGAAGTTTATGATCTTATGTATGATTTAGGGATATATGTTGATGCATGGTCATCAAACTGTGAAAATATTGAGGTGTATAACAATATTGTTTATAACACAAGCATAGGCATAGCGCTTTCTTCTGAATCGGGAGGAGTTTTACAAAATATTGATGTTTTTAATAACCTGGTATATAATAACAGGGAAAATGGAATTGTAATTTCTAATTGGGATCAAAATGGATTGAGAAAAGATATCAATATTACCAATAATACAATATATCAGAATGGGGAACCGGGTTCCTGGGGTGGCGGGATCTTTATAGAAACTGCCAATGTACAGAACATTGATATCAGAAATAATATTTGCAGTGATAATGCCGAGTGGCAGATAGCTGTTAATACCATGAATAGCATTACAGTTGACTATAACCTGATTGATCAATTTATGGGGTGGAATGATCCGGGTGAATTAGAAATAAAGGGTACAAATTTTTTAGAAGCAGACCCTTTGTTTACAGATGCTGCAAATAAAGATTTTCATTTACAAGTCAATTCGCCATGCATTGATGCAGGCAATTTCCTGAACACACCGGATTTTGATTTTGATTATTTAATACGACCCTATGATGGTGACAATAATGGATCAGCTCTTTTTGATATGGGTGCTCATGAATATGGATCAGATCCTTTCAGCATTGATGATCAGGTAAAACCTTCCGGTATTGGACTAATCTATCCCAACCCCTTCACCACCTCCGCAACCATCGAGTACGAACTGAAAGAAATATCCAATATCCAATTTACAATATTAAATGTAATTGGAGAGGTGGTATATACAACTGAAGATTGCTTGATGCCACAAGGCAGTCACACAGTCATATGGTCTCCCAGTCACCTTCCTGGGGGCATGTATTACGCTGTGTTGAGGAGTGAAGAGGGGGTGTCGGTGGTTAAGATAGTGAAGCAATAAAGCATAACCCTGCTGGCGCGTATCCATAAAGAAAAACCTAAATCCTTAATTATCACTTTTATTGAGCACCAAAGGTGCGTAAA